>NZ_RPSE01000094.1:0-18296 GCF_003949955.1 Streptomyces sp. WAC05292 | reverse complement strand
GCCGGGGCGGGTGCACCACGCGGGGCCGGTCGCCGGGCGCGGGGTGCTGTCGCTCACGCTGCCGGGCGGCCTGCGCACCACGTACGAGCCGGTGCGGCCGCTCGTCGCGGAGGGCGAGGCCGTCACGGCCGGGCAGGTGGTCGCCGTCCTCGCGGAGGGCGGCCACTGCGGGCCCCGGACCTGCCTGCACTGGGGCCTCCTCGCCGGCGAGGAGTACCTCGACCCGCTGGCCCTGCTCCCGCGGCCGGCGCCGCGGTTGCTGCCCGCCGAGGGGGCGGCGCTCAGCCCCGGACGCCCCGCAGGGCCACTGCGACGGCCGTCTCGGTCACCACGGCCGGGTCCTCGGCCGCGCCCAGCTCGATGCGGCGCACCGCCGCGTCGACGACGCCCTGGAGCAGCATCGCCGCCAGCTTCGGCTCCTCCTGGCCCAGCGCGGCCAGCGCCTCCACGATCATCGCGACGAGCCCGCCGTGCGCGGCGCGGATCTTCTCCCGGGCGCCCGCGTCCAGCTCGCTCGCCGAGATCGCCACCACGGCCCGGTGGCGCCGGTCGCCGACGAGGCCGAGCTGGCTGCGCACGTAGGCCTCGATCTTCGCCTCGGGCGTGGCGGCCTGCTCCATGGCCGACTCGATCTCCGCGGCCCAGACGGGGAAGTCCACCGCGCACAGCTCCTCGACGACGGCGGCGCGGGAGCGGAAGTACTCGTAGACGGAGGACCGGGCCAGGCCGGTCCGCTCCGCCAGGGCGGGGAAGGTCAGGGCCTCGGTCCCGCCTTCGGACAGCAGGGAGCGCGCCGCGTCCAACAGGGCGCCGCGCTGCATCGACCGGTGCTCGGCCACGGAGGCCGCTCGAATCCTGGGCACCCGTCCACTGTACGGAGGTACCGGCGGGTCAGCGCCCCACATCGGCCAGCTTTGCGCGCAGTTGCAGCACCGACTTGGTGTGGATCTGGCTGACGCGGCTCTCGGTGACGCCGAGGACGTTGCCGATCTCGGCCAGGGTCAGGCCCTCGTAGTAGTAGAGCGTCACCACCGTCTTCTCCCGCTCGGGCAGGGTGTTGATGGCGCGGGCCAGCAGCCTGCGCAGCTCGCGGTCCTCGGCCACCTCCACGGGGTCGTCGGCGGCGGTGTCCTCCAGGGTGTCCATCAGGGAGAGGCGGTCGCCGCCCTCCCCGCCGACGTGCAGCAGCTCCTCCAGGGCGACCACGTTCGCCAGCGACAACTGGCTGAACACCGTGTGGAGTTCCTCCACGGCGATGCCCATCTCGGCGGCGACCTCGTGCTCCGTGGGGGTGCGGCGCAGCTGCGCCTCCAGCGTGGCGTACGCCCGCTCGACGGCCCGCGCCTTCTGCCGCACGGAGCGCGGGATCCAGTCGAGCGCCCGCAGCTCGTCGATCATGGCGCCGCGGATGCGGGTGATGGCGTACGTCTCGAACTTGATGGAGCGGTCGAGGTCGAACTTCTCGATGGCGTCGATCAGCCCGAAGACTCCGGAGGAGACGAAGTCGGCCTGCTCCACGTTGGGCGGAAGGCCCACGCTGACCCGGCCGGCGACGTACTTGACGAGGGGCGAGTAGTGGAGGATCAGCTGCTCCCGCAGCCGTTCGTCACCCGATGCCTTGTACGAGCGCCACAGCGCCTCCAGGGACGAGGGCGCGGTGGGCCGCACGCTGCCGCGGGCAGCGGTGGGCACAGCAGCGCGGTCGGACCGTGAGGTGTGCTGGGGCATGCTTCGCCTTTGCCGGAGCCGGATTCCTTGTGAGCGTAGCGTGACGGAGTAGTCGCGGTGCGCGAAGAGTACGGGATCGTATGAGGCCCCGGAGGCGTCCCGGATCGCACGGGTGGCCCGGGACCGGCGCGGGGCGCCCGGTCCCGGCGGCTGCCGGCGGAAAGACCGCGGTATTCATCGGCTTCACTCTTTCACCGGAACGCCCCAGGTCACCGACCGCCTCGCCGTTCGCCACCGGTTCGTGTGCCTTCCCGGCGTGTCCTCTTGGCCAACCGCCAGGCGTCGCCCAGCCGTTCGACGAACCCCAGAGAGTGAAGTTCGTACAGTCTGCCGATGACTTCATCGGTGCCGGCTCCCGCGGCGAGGGCGATGTCGCCGGCCTGCACCGGACCCGAGGCAGGGAGGGCGTCCAGCACCCGGGCGGTGTCCGGGTCCAGCAGGTCGCGGGCGAGGACCGGCCCGCGCCGCTCGGGCGCCAGCTCCCCCATTCCTCCGACGAGTTCGACGACCTCGGCCGCGTCGGTGACGAGCACCGCCTCCCCGCGCAGCAGCTCGTGCACCCCGGCTGACAGCCCGCTGGTGGCGGGCCCGGGGACGCCCATGGTGAACCGGCCCAGCTCGCGGGCCCGGCGGGCGGTGACCAGCGAGCCGCTGCGGTAGGCCGCCTCGACGACGACGGTGCCGCGGGTCAGGGCGGCGATGACCCGGTTGCGCTGCACGAACCGGGCCGGCGTCGGATGGCTGCCGGGCGGCAGCTCGCCCAGCACCAGGCCCTGCCCCGCGATGGCGCCGAGCAGCCCGGCGTGGCCCCGCGGGTAGGCGGTGTCCACCCCGCAGGCCAGCACCGCGGCCGTCGCCCCGCCGGCCCCGAGCGCACCGCGGTGCGCGGCGCCGTCGATCCCGTACGCGGCGCCCGACACCACGACCCAGCCGCGCTCGGCGAGCCCGGCGGCCAGGGTGTGCGCCATGTGCGCCCCGTACGGGGTGCAGGCCCGCGCCCCGACGAGGGCGACGGAACGCAGCGCCCAGGTCCGCAGGTCGGGGGTGCCCCGCACCCACAGGCCGACGGGTCTGGCGTCGCCGAGGTCGTCGAGCTGGGTGGGCCACTGCGGGGTGCCGGGGAAGAGGAACCGGCAGCGCTGCTCCGCCGCCCGGTCCAGGTCGGCGCCGGGATCGGCCCCGGCGGCCCGCAGCCGGTATCCGGCGACCCGCTGCCGCCCTGCCCCGGCCAGCTCGGGGGGCTCGGGGTCGGCCCCCGTGAGGAGCCGCATCAGCCCGACGGCCCCGTACTCGCGCAGCCACCGCCCCCCGTGCACGTCCCCCGGCTCCAGCACCCGCGTCAACGCGACCCGCGCAAGCAGCTCCTCACCGCGCCCGACGGGGCCGCCTTCCGCCTCGGCCGGGCTCCGCCCCTCCGCCCCCCACAACAGCCGGAAACCAGACCCACCCGCCGGCCCGGAACCGGGCAGCGGCCCGGGCTCGGAACCACCCGGCGGCCCAGAGCCCGGCACCAGCCCGGAACCAGACTCGGACGGCGACCCGGAATCCGGCGGCAGCCCGGGACCAGACCCACCCGGCGGCCCAGAGCCAGGCAGCGGCCCCGGGGCGCAACCATGCGGCGCCCCGGAGCCCGGCGGCAGCCCGGGACCAGACCCACCCGGCGGCCCAGAACCGGGCAGCGGCCCGGGATCGGAACCATGCGGCGGCCCGCAACCCGGCAGCAGCCCGGGATCGAACCCGCCCGGCGGCCCAGAACCGGGCAGCGGCCCGGGATCGGAACCATGCGCCGGCCCGCAACCCGGCAGCAGCCCGGGATCGAACCCGCCCGGCGGCCCAGAACCCGGCAGCGGCCCGGAACCAGACCCCTCCAGCGGCCCCGCGTCCTGCGGCGGCCCGGATCCAGACTCGGGCGACGGCCCAGAACCCGGCGGCAGCCCGGTGCCGGAACCACCCGGCGGCCCAGAACCGGGCAGCGGCCCGCGGTCGGAACCATGCGGCGGCCCGGAACCCGGCGGCAGCCCGGGATCGAACCCGCCCGGCGGCCCGGAACCCGGCGGCAACCCGGAATGGGAGCCACCCGGCGGCCCGGACCCTGGCACCAGCCCGGAACCAGACCCCTCCAGCGGCCCCGCGTCCTGCGGCGGCCCGGAACCAGACTCGGGCGGCGGCCCGGAACCCGGCGGCAGCCCGGGATCGGACCCACCCGGCGGCCCGGACCCCGGCACCAGCCCGGAACCAGACCCCTCCAGCGGCCCGGAGTCCTGCGGCGGACCGGGGTCGGAGCCATGCGGCGGGCCGGAATCCGGCGGCACCCCCGGCCCGGATCCACCCGGCGGCCCGGAATCCGGCAGCGGCCCCCGGCCGCCGGGCGCCGTCACGGCGCGGCTCCCGCCGCGAGGGCGGCGCCGCGGGCCACGCCGGTGCGGAGTTCCAGGGCGACGGCCACGTCCAGGGCGTCCGGGCGGTCGTTGCCCCGCAGGTCGGCCACGGTCCATGCGACCCGCAGCACCCGGTCGAGCCCTCGGGCGGTGAGGAGGCCGCGCTCCAGATCCCGCTCGGCCTGGGCGAGCGCCCCGGGGGCGGCCGGCCAGCGGGTGCGCAGCTCGTGTCCGGGGACCTCGGCGTTGAGCCGCCACGGCGTCCCGGCGAGCCGGGAGGCGGCGCGGTCCCTGGCCTGGCGGACCCGGGCGGCGACGACGGCCGTCGGCTCGCCGCGGCTGCCGGGCCGCGCCAGGTCGCAGCGGCCCACCGGCTCGATCTCCACCCGCAGGTCCACCCGGTCCAGCAGCGGCCCTGACAGCCGGGCCTGGTAGCGCCGGACCACCGAGGCCGGGCATTCGCAGCCCGCGCCGTACAGCCCGTGCCGCCCGCAGGGGCAGGGGTTGGCCGCGAGGACCAGCAGGAAGCGGGCGGGCAGCCGGACCACCCCGGCGGCCCGGGCGATGACCACCCGCCCCGACTCCAGGGGCTGGCGGAGCGCGTCCAGCGCCTTCGCGCTGAACTCGGCGGCTTCGTCCAGGAAGAGGATTCCGCGGTGTGCCAAGGAGACGGCCCCCGGGCGCGGCACCCCGGCCCCGCCGCCGACGAGGGACTGCATGGTGGCGGAGTGGTGCGGCGCGCAGTACGGGGCGCGGGTGACGAGGGGGTCGCCCGGCGGGAGGATTCCGGCGACCGAGTGGACGGCGGTCACCTCCAGGGAGTCCTGCCGGGAGAGCGGCGGCAGGATGCCCTGCATCCGCTCGGCGAGCATCGTCTTGCCCGCGCCGGGCGGACCGCTCAGGAACAGGTGGTGCCCTCCGGAGGCGGCCACCTCCAGGGCGCGGCGGGCCCCCTGCTGTCCGGCCACGTCGGCCAGGTCCGGCAGGTCGCCCGGGACGCCCTCCGCAGGACGGCCGGACAGCACGCCGGTGCCCGGTCCCGCGCCGGGCACCAGCAGCCCCGAGGGCCCGGGGCCGGGCGGCCCGGCCTCCTCCTCGGGCTCGGAGGCCGCCCCGTCGGCGCCGGTCAGCACAGCGATCAGCCGGCGCAGGCTGCCGACGCCGAGCACCGACACCCCGGGCACCAGCTCCGCCTCGGCGGCGCAGCCCCGGGGGACGACGACGTGGCGGTGGCCGGCCTCCGCGGCGGCGAGCACCGACGGCAGGATGCCGGGCACCGGGCGGACCCGGCCGTCCAGCCCCAGCTCGCCGATCAGGACCAGGTCGGCGATGACCGCCGGGTCGACCACCTCCGCGGCCCCGAGCACCGCTGCCGCGACGGCGAGATCGAAACCCGAGCCGCCTTTGGGGACGGAGGCCGGGCTGAGCCCGACCGTGAGCTTCTTCTGCGGCCAGGCGGCGCCGGAGTTGGCGACCGCGGCCCGGACCCGATCCCGGCTCTCGACCAGGGTCTTGTCGGGCAGCCCCACCAGGGTGAAGGCCGCCACGCCCGGTTCGAGGTCGGCCTGGACCTCCACGACCACGCCCTCGACGCCGACGAGGGCCACCGAGCAGGCTCGCGCGAACCCCATCACGCCACCCCCCTGACGTGCTCCACGACGGGCGCCCCGCGCCGCGGCAGGACGATCCCCACGAGGTCGATCCGCACCCCGCCCGGCGGCGGTCCCCCGTGGTCGGCGAGCCAGCGCCCGGCGAGCCTGCGCAGCCGCTCGGCCTTGCCGGGCCGCACCGCGGCCATCGGGTGCTCGTACGGCCCCGCCCGCCGCGTCTTGACCTCGCACACCACGAGGGCGTCCCCGTCCCGGGCGAGGATGTCGATCTCCCCCGCCCGGCACCGCCAGTTCCGCTCGATGACGGTCATGCCGGCCTCCGCCAGCCGCCGCACGGCGAGCTCCTCGCCGTACCGCCCCATCGCCTGCCGCGCCACGCCCTTCGCGTCCATCGCGCACCACCTCCACCGCCACGGTCCCGCGGACCGCCGAAGCGATTGGATCTTGGTGGACGGAGAGGCCGTTGTGGACGACGCCTTCACCCGTCAGGGGGACGGGAGCGCCGCCGGAGGGCGCGGCAGGGCCTCCTCGGTCAGCTGCCGGGCAGTTCGAGGTCGCTCTTGTTGAGCTCCTCGATGTTCACGTCCTTGAAGGTCAGCACGCGCACCTGCTTGACGAAGCGGGCCGGCCGGTACATGTCCCACACCCAGGCGTCGGCCATCGTCACCTCGAAGAACACCTCGCCCTGGACGGAGTGCACCTGCATCTCGTAGTCGTTCGTCAGGTAGAAGCGGCGTTCCGTCTCGATCACGTACTTGAACAGCCCGACGACGTCGCGGTACTCGCGATAGAGCTTCAGCTCCATCTCGGTCTCGTACTTCTCGAGGTCCTCGGCGCTCATGGCATGTTCCCCTTCAGCCGTGCGTCCCCCCATTGTGCGGCAGTCACGCGTGCGGCCGGTCGATTTCCGTCGCGAGCACCACCGGCGCGCCCGGCGGCCCCTCGGCCAGCAGGGTCGCCAGCAGCTCGGCGAGCCGCCGGGGGTAGACGGTCTCGCGGGTCGTGAGGAGCTCGTCCACGGTCCACCACCTGGCCCCGGTGACGCTGCGCCGCTCCAGTTCGGTGAGGCCCGTCATCTCGGTGCGCGTCTGCCCCGTCCGGGCCAGGAAGTACCACTCGTCCTGCTCCCACAGCCGCCCGTCGAAGGGGAAGGCGCAGTGGCGCCGCCACAGCACCGGCCCGAGCTCGGCCTCGGTGATGCCGGTCTCCTCCGCGAGCTCCCGCAGGGCGGCCTCCTCGCGGGTCTCGGCGCCCTCCAGCCCGCCGCCCGGGGTGAACCACCAGTCGGTCTCCGGCGTCGCGGGCTCGAAGCCGTGCAGCAGCAGGATCCGGTCCGCGGGGTCGAGCAGGACGACCCGGGACACCTTGCGGAAGCCGGCCGCGCCGGCCGGGTCAGCGTGCACCGGCATGCCCCTTGCGCCGGGCGAGCGCCCGCGCCAGCGGCCCGTACGCGCAGCCCAGCAGCACCAGGGCGGCCCCGGCCGCGGCCGCGGCCAGCTGGATCCGCAGCGGCCCGGGCCGGGACGTTCCGCCGGGCAGGTCCGCGTACGCCGCCGGCCGGCCGACCATGGTCACGGAGGGCCAGGCGAGGGCGTCGACGCGGCCCCGCACCGCGGAGCGCGGCACGGTCCCCTGCCCGGCCTCCTGGAGGTGGGCCCGCGAGTCGAGGGAGGCGGAGCGGCGGTCGCCGAGGAGGAAGAGGTTCCCCTCGGGGACGGTCACCTCGAAGGGGGTCTGCGACGCGGGCCGCAGACCGCCGGCGGCCGCGGCGGGGTCGCCGAGGTCGGCGTACGGCTCGTCCAGCTCGCGGCCGTTGAGCGTGAGCCCGCCGCCCGCGCCGCAGCACTTCACGGTGTCGCCGCCGACGCCGACGACCCGCTTGACCATGGGCGAGTCGGCCCACCGGGTGTCCGTGAAGACGACCACGTCGCCGCGGCGCACCTCGGTGCCGTCGATCCGCTGGGCGAGGACCCGGTCGCCCGGCCTGACGGTCGGCACCATCGAGTCGGTCGGCACGGTGAAGGGCTGGTAGACCACGGCCCCCCACACGAAGCCGCCCAGGAACAGCACGAAGCCGACGGCCACGGCGATGCCGGACAGGACGCTGCCGGCACCGCGGCTGCCGCCTCCGGCCCCGCGTGCTCCCGGCGTCCCGCTCTCCCGCGTCCTGCTGCTCTGCGTCCTGCTGTCCTGCGTTCCGCCCATGGCTGCGCCCCCTGTCCGGGATGGACCACCCTGGGCGGCACCCTACCTGCCGGTAGGACCGCCGGTCAGCCTCCTCCGGCGCCACAGGACGAGGGGGACGGCTCCGGCCAGGCCGAGCGCGGCCGGGGCGGCGCTCAGCGCCTTGGCCGGGGCCTGGTTGCCGATGCCCGGCTGGTCGAAGGTGTCCGGCACCGGCAGGGTCGACCAGCGGGTGACCGGCCACGCGACGACCACGGCGCGCCCGACGACCTTGTCGACGGGGACGAAGCCCTGGGTGGAGTCCTGCATGTGGTAGCGGGAGTCCTGGCTGTTCTGGCGGTGGTCGCCCATCACCCAGATCTTGCCCTCGGGCACCTTGAGCGGCCCGAACGGCGCGTCGTCGCAGGGGGTGTTGCCGGGGAAGATGTACGGCTCGTCGAGCGGCTTGCCGTTGACGACGACCGGGCCGCCCTTCTTGCACTCGACCGTGTCCCCGCCGATGGCGATGGTCCGCTTGATCAGGTCCTTCTCGTCGGCCGACGGCATCAGGCCGATCTTGCTGAGGATCTGCTGGGCGAGGTTGGGCTCCGGGGTGGGCTCCCCGGCGAGCCAGTTCGCCGGGTCGTGGAAGACCACGACCTCACCGCGCTCGGGCTCCGAGCCGAACCACGGGGTCAGCTTGTCCACCAGGACGCGGTCGCCGCGCTGGAGGGTGTTCTGCATCGAGTCCGAGGGGATCGAGAACGCCTGCACCAGGAACGTCTTGATCAGCAGGGCGAGCAGCAGGGCGATGCCGATGAGGAGCGGCAGCTCCTTCCAGAACGAACGCTGCGGCTGCGCCTCGGCGTCGTCCTCCGCCTCGTCCCCGGCCGCGCCACCGGCAATGTGCTCGGCATCGGCCGGGCGCTCCTCGCCGTCGTCGCGTCCGGACCGTGCGCCTACCGCCACGTCCCCCACATCCACTCCTCACTCGGAAATGCCGCCCGGCCGGTTCGGCACGGGTCCTCCCCTCCCTTAACGAGCGGGAGTTCCCTAAGGCGCGGGAGACCGAGGACACACTATGCGACGGGCGTGCCCGAGCGGCGCCCGCTGCGGCCGCGTCGCCCGCTCCGCTGCCGGTCCGGAACGGTGAGGAAGGCGGCGGGCTGTTCCAGCTTCCGCCAGTGGTCGAACGGCCATGCGATGACGACGGCTTCGCCGACGACGCCCTCCTCCGAGATGGTGCCCTGGAAGGCCTCGTCGAGGTGGAAGCGGGAATCGGCCGAATTCGAGCGGTGGTCGCCCATGACGAAGAGCCGGCCCGGCGGCACGGCGACTTCGAACCTGATGTCGGAGGGGGAGTTCCCGGGCTTCACGTACGGCTCGTCCAGCGGCGCGCCGTTGACGGTGACGCGTCCCTTGGCGTCGCAGCAGGCGACGGTGTCGCCGCCGACCCCGATGACGCGCTTGATGAGGTCCTGTTCGTCGGCCGAGGGCAGCAGGCCGATGAAGGTCAGCGCCTGCTTGACCTGCTTCACGCCGACGGGGTCGCGCGGCGGGCGCGCCGCCTCGCCCTTGAGCCAGCCGCCCGGATCCTTGAACACGACGACGTCGCCGCGCTCGATCGGGGAGCCGAACCAGGGGGTCAGCTTGTCGACGAGGACCCGGTCGCCGATCCGGATGGTCTCCTCCATGGAGCCCGAGGGGATGAAGAAGGCCTGCACCAGGAACGTCTTGAGCAGCAGGGCGATGCACAGCGCGGCGACGACGAGCAGCGGGAGCTCGCCGGCGCGCCGGGCGGGGGGATGGTGCCGGTGGAGAAGGTCATCGGGCGGGCCCGGGCTGCGGTGCGGTGCGGCCCCAGCGCGAGGGCGGCCAGCCGATCCAGTCGGCCCGCCCGATGACCTTCTCCACCGGCACCATCCCCCCGCCCGGCGCGCCGAGGTGGTCCCGGGAGTCCCGGGACTGCGACCGGTGGTCGCCCATCACCCAGAGGTGGTCCAGCGGGACGACGATCCGGAAGGGCACCTTCGAGGGAGCGTCGCCCGGGTACAGGTACGGCTCCGCCAGCGGCACCCCGTTCACCGCGAGGCGGCCCCGGGCGTCGCAGCAGACGACGTCGTCCCCGCCGACGCCGACGACCCGCTTGACGAAGTCGGTGTCGGACGGGCCGCCGATGCCCAGGGCGGAGGCCGCCCCGCCGACCAGCCCGGCCAGCGGCCCCGGCGCCCCGTCCGGTTCCGGCACGAAGGAGCCGGTGCCGTCGAAGACGACCACGTCGCCGCGGCGCGGCACGTCGCCGAAACGGTACGCCAGCTTGTTCACCAGCAGCCGGTCGCCGACCCGGAGCGTGGGCTCCATGGACCGGCTCGGAATCAGGAAGGGCTGGACGACGAAGCCGGCGAGCAGCAGCAGGAAGACGGTGCAGGCCACTCCGAGCAGGGCGGCCCCGCGCAGCGGGGACAGCCGCCGCCACCCGTCCGGCGCGAGGAACCGGGCAAAAGCAGAACGCGGCCGCCCCTCCCCCGCACCGGGGGAGGAGTGGCCGCGTTCGGTGAGCTCTGCTTCGGTGTCCATCGGGGGGAGCCTATCCGGCCGCCCCGTGGATCCGGAGAGGAGATCAGCGGTCGCGCTTCTCCTTGATCTTCGCGGCCTTGCCGCGGAGCTCACGGAGGTAGTACAGCTTGGCGCGGCGGACGTCACCACGGGTGACCAGCTCGATCTTCTCGAAGATCGGGGAGTTCACCGGGAAGGTGCGCTCGACACCGACGCTGAAGGAGACCTTGCGAACGGTGAAGGTCTCGGAGACGCCGGAGCCCTGGCGGCGGATGACGACGCCCTTGAACTGCTGGATACGGGAGCGGTTGCCCTCGATGACGCGGACGTGCACGTTGACGGTGTCACCCGGGCGGAAGGCCGGGACGTCCGAGCGCAGGGAGGCGGCGTTCACGCCGTCGAGCAGGTGAGACATGTTCTTCGTCTGCTTTCTTCGCACGACGCCACAGGTCGCCGATGCGGGTGTTCGGGGAGAATTCCGTAGCCGTGCCACCCCTCGTGCGACGGTCCCCCTGTGGCAGGGGCGCACGCGAGCACACAGCAGCCGCTTATTCTTCCACGGCCCGCGGCCTGCGCCAAAATCGGCCGTCCGCCGTCGGCTGCCAGCCCAGGGCCGCCAGCAGCTCCCGGTCCTTCTTGTCGTACGCCGAGGCCTCGCAGCGCTCGATCAGGTCCGGCCGGTTGGCGGCGGTCCGGCGCAGCGCCTCGTCGCGCCGCCAGCGGGCGATCTTCCCGTGGTGGCCGCTGAGCAGCACCTCCGGGATCCCGCGGCCGCGCCACTGCGGCGGCTTGGTGTAGACCGGACCCTCCAGCAGGTTCGCCATCTCGCCCGGCGCGAAGGAGTCGTCCCGGTGGGACTCCGCATTGCCGAGCACGCCGGGCAGCAGGCGGGCGACGGCCTCCGTCACGACCAGGACGGCGGCCTCGCCGCCCGCGAGGACGTAGTCGCCGATGGAGACCTCGTAGACCGGCATGCGCGTGGCGTACTCGTCCATGACGCGCCGGTCGATGCCCTCGTAGCGGGCCGGGGTGAAGATCAGCCAGGGCCGCTCGGAGAGCTCGACGGCGAGCTCCTGCGTGAACGGCCGGCCGCTGGGCGTGGGCACGACGATGACGGGCCCGCGGGCGCCGGCCTCGTAGCCGTCGGCGAGCACCTCGTCGAGGGCCTCGCCCCAGGGGTCGGTCTTCATGACCATGCCGGGGCCGCCGCCGTACGGGGTGTCGTCGACGGTGTTGTGCCGGTCGTGGGTCCAGTCCCGCAGGTCGTGGACGTGCACGCCGAGCTGCCCGCGGGCCCGCGCCTTGCCGACGAGGGACACGTTCAGCGGTTCCAGGTACTCGGGGAAGATCGTGACGACGTCGAGCCGCATCAGTCCCCGTCCTCCTCGTCCCGGGTGGAGGCCACCACGGCACGGTCGTCGATCAGGCCGGGCGGCGGCGTGATGACGCAGCGCTGCTCCTCCAGGTCGATCTCGGCGACGATCTCCTCCACGAAGGGGATCATCACCTCGGAGCCGTCCTCCCGCTCGACGATGAACAGGTCCTGCGACGGCAGGTGGGAGATCTCGGTGATGCGGCCGACCGCGGTGCCGTCCTCCAGGACCACGTCCAGGTCGATGAGCTGGTGGTCGTAGAACTCGTCGGGCTCCTCGGGCAGCTCCGAGGGGTCCACGTCGGCGATGAGCAGTGTGTTGCGTAGCGCCTCGGCGGCGGTGCGGTCCTTCACACCCTCGAACCGCAGCAGCAGGCGCCCGCTGTGCACCCGCCCCGTCTCGACGGTGAGGGGGCCCGCCGAGGCCGGCTCCGTCTGCAGCACGGCGCCGGGCCCGAGCCGCAGCTCCGGCTCGTCCGTCCGCACCTCGACGGTGACCTCACCCTTGATCCCGTGGGCGCGGCCGATCCGCGCGACTACCAGCTGCACTCTTCCTTCTCCTGTCCATACGACGACGGGCCGGGGCGGGCACGAATGCCCTCCCCGGCCCGTGCCGGTGATTCAACTGCTCAGCGGACCTGGTCCACGTCGACGAGGTCGACGCGGATGCCGCGGCCGCCGATGGCGCCCACGACGGTGCGCAGCGCACGTGCGGTGCGGCCGTTGCGGCCGATCACCTTCCCGAGGTCGTCGGGGTGGACCCGGACCTCGAGCACCTGCCCGCGGCGCAGGTTGCGCGAGGCGACCTGCACGTCGTCGGGGTTGTCCACAATGCCCTTTACGAGGTGCTCAAGAGCCTCCTCGAGCATGCTCAGGCCTCGGTCGACTCGGCGGCGGCCTCGGCCTCGTCCGCCTTCTTGTCGGCCTTCTTCGCCTTCTGCGTGATGGCCTCGCCCTTGCCCTCGCCGATGCCCTCGAGGGCCTTGGCGAACTCGTCGAAGGAGCGACGCTTGTCTTCCTTCGTCTGCGGCTGCAGCAGCGGCGCCGGGGCCGGCAGGCCCTTGTGCTTCTGCCAGTCACCGGTCAGCTTGAGGATGGCGAGCACGGCGTCGGTGGGCTGGGCGCCGACCGAGAGCCAGTACTGGGCGCGCTCGGCGTTGACCTCGATGCGCGACGGGTTGTACGTCGGCTGGTAGATGCCGATCTCCTCGATCGCGCGGCCGTCCCGGCGGGTGCGGGCGTCGGCGACGACGATGCGGTAGTGCGGGGAGCGGATCTTGCCGAGGCGCTTGAGCTTGATCTTGACTGCCACTGGAGTGGTGTCTCCTGAACTTGACGTGGTTGGGCACTTGAGATGCCACGTGGGGTTGCGGTACTCGGGTGCCCGATGGACGCGTCAGCCGGAGGAGAGAGGGGTCCTGTGCGACTGTCGAGTACAGCCATCCATTCTGCCACATGCCGGTGGCGGTCCGTGGCCCGCCCCCGGCGGGCGGTTGCGCCCGCCGCGCGCCGCACCGCGCGGCGCATTCAGGACGCGGCTGCGGCGACCGCGACCTCCGGGATGCGGAACGGCTTCATGCAGCCGCCGCAGACGATCGGGGCCTGTGCCAGCACGGAGGGCACCACCCGCACGTTGCGCCCGCAGTCGCAGACGGCCTTGACCCGGACGCCCCCGCCGGACGAGCCGTGCCGCGCGGCCGGACCGCGGAACGTGCGCTTGGTGTCGGCCGTCGTGGCCGCCGTGTGCGCCTTCAGGGCGCGCTGGAGGCGCTCGATGGTCGGGCGGTAGCGGCGCTTGGCCTCCGCGTTCAGCGTGACCAGCGAGAAGCCGCTGCTCGGATGCGGCTCGTCGGAATGGTCCAGCCCCATCTCCTCGGCGATCGCGAGGAATCTGCGGTTGTGGTAGCGGCCGGCCCGGGAGGTGTCGCGCACTCCGCGGGCGGCGGCGATGCCGTGGACTGCCTCGTGCAGCAGTCGCTCGAAGGAGAGCTCCGCGCCGCAGGCGGACGAGGACTCTCCGATCAGGGACTCGGGCGCGGCAAGGTCCGGCAGCTCGGGGTGGTGCCGCTGAATGTCGGCCCACGCCTGCGCCAGCTCTGCGGCGAGAACAGGTGGTGTCGTGCTCACGTCGTGACAACGAGCCGAAGGCCCCCGGTGTTCCGATTCCGGGCCATTCCAAATTTTTTGCACGTACCCGTCAGTTGTGCCTGATGCGCGACGACGAGGACGGGTGCGTCGATCCCAGGAGGAGTCGGTACACAACGCCGACGGCAAAACATCAGCCCCGGCGCGCGGCGGTCGGCCGCACGCCGGGGCGCGATGGCGGGAGCGCGGGCGTCAGTACGAGCGCGCGACGACGGCGAGCGTACCCGGGGCGTCGTCCGACTCGGGCACCGACCCGTCCTCGGCGATCAGGCAGCGCACGGTGACGGCCTGCTCGCCCAGCTTGGCCTCGCCCTCGGGGCCGAGGTCGGCCCAAGGGATCCGCGCCCAGCCGCCGGCGGCCGCGGCCTCGGCGGCCTCCTCCAGCGTGGAGACGTCGCTGGTGCGGGCCTCGCGGCGCTCGCGGGACTCGCGCAGCAGCTGCGCCTGGTCCTCGTCCAGCACCTTGGGCAGCAGGTCGGCGAGGGCGTCGATCTGCACCGGCTCCTTGCCGCCGGGGATCCGGCGGGCCAGCATCGCGGTGCCGGCCTCCAGGTCGCGCGGGCCGATCTCGACGCGGACCGGAACGCCCTTGAGCTCCCAGTCCACCGCGCGGCGGCCGAAGGGGATGTCGACGCGGTCGTCCACGTGGACGCGGATGCCGGCGGCCTTCAGGCGGTCGCCGAGCTCGCGGACCTTCGCCACGGCCTCGTCGCCCTTGATCGCCATGACCACGACCTGGACGTGCGCCAGCCGCGGCGGCACGCGCAGGCCGTTGTCGTCGCCGTGGGACATGATCAGGCCGCCGACCATGCGGGTGGAGACGCCCCAGGAGGTCTGCCAGACGAACTCCTGCTTGCTGTCCTTGGACAGGTACTGGGTGTGGAAGGCCTTGGCGAAGTTCTGGCCGAGCTCGTGGCTCGTGCCCATCTGGAGGGCCTTGCCGTCGCCCATCATGCCCTCCAGCGTGAGGGTGTTGATGGCGCCGGCGAAGCGCTCCTTCGGCGTCTTGCGGCCGAGCACGACGTCGATGCCGAGCACGTTGACCATGAAGTCGCCGTACACGTCGCGGTGGATCCGGGCCGCGTAGTCGCGCGCGTCCTCGTACGTGGCGTGGGCCGTGTGGCCCTCCTGCCAGAGGAACTCGCTCGTCCGGAGGAAGACGCGCGGGCGCATCTCCCAGCGGACCACGTTGGCCCACTGGTTGATCAGCAGCGGCAGGTCGCGGTAGCTCTGGACCCACTTCGAGAAGTAGTCGTTGATGATCGTCTCGGAGGTCGGGCGCACCACGACCGGCTCCTCGAGCTGCTTGCCGCCGCCGTGGGTGACGACCGCGAGCTCGGGGGCGAAGCCCTCGACGTGCTCGGCCTCCCTGGTCAGGTAGGACTGCGGGATGAACATCGGGAAGTAGGCGTTCTGTGCGCCCGCTTCCTTGATGCGCGCGTCCATCTCCTGCTGCATCCGCTCCCACAGCCCGTAGCCGTACGGCCGGATGACCATGGTGCCGCGCACCGGGCCGTTGTCGGCCAGCTCGGCCTTGTTGATCAGATCCTGGTACCAGCGGGGGAAATCCTCCGCCTGGGGGGTGAGAACGGGAGCCTTTGCCATGGCGCGAATGGTACGGCGCCCGGGGGACGATCCGTGAATCGGGTGGCGCACTCCTCTGGACGCGGGGGCGGATGGGGAGTTCCCTGGCATCGGGGGCAAGGGGGCGACAAGGAATCAGGAGCGCTCTTTCGATGACACCTACGCCTACGCCGACACTCGTCGCCCGCGACTGGGCGGAGATCCAGGAACGGATGCTCGTACCGCTGTACGAGACCGTCTACGACCGGCTGGGGGTCGGTCCGGGCGACCGGCTGCTGGGCCTGGACTGCGGGGCCGGGCTGGCCCTGCTGCTGGCCGAGGGCCGGGGCGCCGCCGCGACGGGGGTGGAGGCGGACCCCGAGCGGCGGGCCCTGGCGCGCGAGCGGCTGCTGGACGTACTGCCGGCGGCGCCGGCCTCCGGCGGGCGCCCCTACGACGTGCTGTTCGCCTTCGCGCCCTCCCGGGCGGCGCTCGCCGCGGCCCTGCCGTCGCTGCGCGGCGGCGCCGCGGTGGTCCTGGCGGGCTGGGGGCCCGCCGAGCGGTGCACGGTCCCCTCGGTGCCGGGCGGCGGGCCGGCGCCGCAGGACCTGGAGGCGCTGGTGTCGGCGGCCGGGCTGCGGCCCGAAGGCTCGGGGAGCGTGTTCTGCCCGTTCGGGTACGCGGACGCCGACAGCGCGGTGCGCGGGCTGCTGTCGACGGGGCTGTACGGCTCCGCGGGCGACACCGGGCAGGTGGAGAAGGAGCTCGCGGAGGCCCTTCACCCGTACGAGCGAAGCGACGGCTCGGTCTGGCTGCCGAACATCCTGCGGTACGTGCTGGCCCGGATGCCGTGACGGCGCCCCGCCGGGCCGCCGCGGGCGGTCACGCGGGGGTGCGCGGGATGCCCGCCGCGGCGTAGGCGGCGGCTTCGTCGAGGGTCTCGTTCGCGAGCAGCGCCTCGGCGAGGGCATCGAGTTTCGGCCGGTGCTCGCGCAGGAGGCGGCAGGCCTCCGTGTAGCACTCGTCCACGATCCGCCGCATCTCGGCGTCCACCGCGTCGAGGGTGGCGGGGGCCGCGACCAGGCCGTACGGGCTCTGCCCGTCGGAGGGGACGGCGGTGAGGCGGCCGATGCGCTCGCTCATGCCCCAGCGGCCGACCATGCCGCGGACGAGGGCGGTGACCTGTTCCAGGTCGTTCTCGGAGCCGGTGGTGATCACGTCGTAGACGGTGTGCTCGGCGGCCATGCCGCCGAGTGCCCCGATGATCCGCCCGCGCAGGTACTCCTCGGTGTAGGCGTACCGGTCGGCCTCCGGGGTGGAGAGGGTGACGCCGAGCGCCCGGCCGCGGGGCACGATCGTGATCTTGCGTACGGGGTCCGCGCCCGGGTGGAGCATGCCGAGCAGGGCGTGGCCGCTCTCGTGGTAGGCGGTGCGCCGGCGCTCCTCCGGGGGCATGACGAGCGGGCGCTCCGCACCGAGCTGGACCTTCTCCAGCGCTTCGGAGAGGTCGCCCCGCGTGACCCGGTCGCGCCCCCGCTTCACGGCGATGAGGGCGGCCTCGTTGGCGAGGTTGGCGAGTTCGGCGCCGGTCATGCCGGGCGTGGTGGCGGCCGTCTGCGCGAGGTCGACGTCCGGGTCGAGGGGGATCTCGCGGGTGTGGATGCGCAGGATCGCCTCGCGGCCGCTCTTGTCGGGCGGGGAGACCGTGACGGTGCGGTCGAAGCGGCCGGGGCGGGTGAGGGCGGGGTCGAGGACGTCCGCGCGGTTGGTGGCGGCGATCACGACCACGCCCTCGGAGCCGGAGAACCCGTCCATTTCGGTCAGGATCTGGTTGAGGGTCTGCTCGCGTTCGTCGTGGCCGCCGATGCCGCCGCCGGCGCCGCGGGCCCGGCCGATGGTGTCGATCTCGTCGATGAAGATGATCGCCGGGGCCACCTTGCGGGCCTCGGTGAACAGCTCGCGGACCCGTGAGGCGCCGACGCCGACGATCATCTCGATGAACTCGGAGGCGGACGCCGAGAAGAACGGCACGCCCGCCTCGCCGGCGACCGCCCGGGCGAGCAGCGTCTTGCCGGTGCCGGGCAGGCCCGCGAGCAGGACGCCGCCGGGCATCCGGGCGCCCATCGCGCGGTACCGCTGCGGGTTCTTGAGGAAGTCGACGACGTCGTGGAGCTCGCCCTGGACCTCGTCGATGCCGGCGACGTCCTCGAAGGTGGTGCGCTTGCCGCCCTCCTGGAGCTCCACCGGCCGGGGCGGGGTTTTGCGGCCGAGGCCGCCCAGGCCGCCGCCGAGCGCCGACCCCATCCGGCGGGCGAGGAGCACCCACAGCAGGACGAGCAGCAGCATCGGGGCGAGCGAGAGCAGGACGTTGGCCAGGAGGCTGCGCTGGACGACCACCGGGGAGGCGGTGACGGTGGTGTTCTGCTTGGTGAGCTCGGCCCACAGGTCGTCCTCGGCGAAGGCGGGGCGCTGGGTGGTGAACTTGGTGTAGTCGCCCTTCTCCCCGTCGGGCAGGGGCCGCTTCGCCTTCAGCTCGCCCTGGATGGCGTCGCCCTTGGCGTAGATCTTGGAGACGTTGCCGGCGGCGACCTGCCTGCTGAACTCGGTGTAGGAGACGGTCGGCTCGTCGCCCTCGTTGAAGAAGGACAGGACGAGGTTGGTGACCAGGAAGACGAGCAGGGCGGCCAGGATCAGCCAGCGCCAACCGCCGGGCATCCTCTTCTTCGGCGGGGAGGGCGGCGCGCCTTCGGAGCGCCAGGGCGTGTCGGCCCGGTCGCGCGG
>NZ_RPSE01000093.1:0-18324 GCF_003949955.1 Streptomyces sp. WAC05292 | reverse complement strand
ATGTACGCCATGGCCAGCGACCCGACCAGGTGGTGCGTGTGGTGCAGCCCCCGCCGCAGCAGCCAGACGGCGTGCAGCGCGGCCCCGCAGCACAGGACCGGCAGGATCCGCGCCCCCCACGGAGCGGTCCCCGGCGGGAGGGCCATCACCGCCATCCCCAGCGCCATCACCGCCTCACCCGCGGCCGGGCCGCGCTCCGGCCGCCCGGCCGTACACGCCCGGTGCAGGCAGCAGGCTCCGCTCACGGCGCACACCAGCACGGTCAGCCAGGCGGGGAGCACGGCGGCGAAGGAGGGCCAAGAGGACATCGCTGGACCGTGCACGGCTGGGCCCCCCGGTTCTCGTCGGCGTCAGGGGAAGAGATGCCCCGGCCGGACGGCCCCCACGCCGCGCCCGGTTAGGCTGTCCTCGCCCCACCGGCATACCGCATGCCGCTGAGCACGCAGAACGGAGCCCGCCGATGCCGACCGCCCACCCCGCCGAACTGGAGTTCCGCCACGCCGTCGAGGCCGACGTGCCTGAGCTCGTGGCCCTCGTCGAGTCGGCCTACCGGGGCGAGGCGAGCCGCGCGGGGTGGACCACCGAGGCGGACCTCCTGGACGGGCAGCGCACCGACCCGGAGGGGGTCCGCGCCGTCATCGGCACCCCCGGCAGCGTCCTCCTCGCCGTGGAGCGCGACGGCGAGCTCGTCGCCTGCTGCCAGCTCGAACACCGCGGCGACCACGCCTACTTCGGGATGTTCGCGGTCCGGCCCGGCCTCCAGGGGGGCGGCCTCGGCAAGGAGGTCCTCGCCGAGGCGGAGCGCCGGTGCCGCGAGATGTGGGCGGCCAAGGAGATGCGGATGACGGTGGTCAGCGTCCGGGAGGAGCTCATCGCCTACTACGAGCGCCGCGGCTACCGGCGCACCGGCGAGCTGAGCCCCTTCCCGTACGGCGACGAGCGCTTCGGCGTCCCGCTCCGCGAGGACCTCGCCTTCGAACTGCTGGTCAAGCCGCTGTAAGGCCGCGCCGGCCCGCGGTCGGGCTCAGGCCGTGAACCGGCCCGTGCTGCGGATCTCCGGGAAGTCGGTGGCCGCGCCGTCCAGTTCCAGCGCCCGCGCCAGCCGCAGGTGGTCCAGGGAGTTGACCGTCCAGCCGGTGACCCGAAGCCCGGCCCGGTGCGCCGCCTCCACCGTCTCCAGTGTGAGCCGCCGCAGGTTCAGGGCCAGCGTGCGCGCCCCCGCGGCGAGCGCCCGGTCGACGACGTCGTCCGCCTCGTCGCCGCCGAGGTCCGAGTACAGGGCGGTCCTGCCGCCCGGGACGAGCCGGGCGGTCTCGGCGAGTACCGCGTCGTGGAAGGACGCCACCTCCACGCGCCCGGCCAGGTCCCGCTCCACCACCAGCCGCGCCAGCGCCGCGGCGGCCGGCAGGTCCCGTACCGACACCTGCAGCGGCGCCCGCACCGCCTCCAGGACCTCCTCGAAGAGCGGGATCCGCTCGCCCTGGCCGGCGTCCAGGCCGCGCAGCTCGGCGGCGGTCAGGTCGGCGACGGCACCCGTGCCGTCGGTGGTGCGCTCCACCCCGGGGTCGTGCAGGGCGACGAGGATGCCGTCCTTGCTCAGCTGGAGGTCCAGGGCGATGACGTCCATGCCGCAGCGCTCCGCGCGGACGAACGACCGCAGGGTGTTCTCCGGCTCGACGCCCATGACCCCGCGGTGACCGATGGTGAGGAAAGTCAAGGTTCTCTCGCTTCCGTCGACGGCGGCTGCCCGCGCGGTCGCGGCGTCCCAGGTCCGGCGCGCGCGGTGAGGACGCATGCTAGTGCGCCGCGCACGCGATGAGACCGCCCGTGCACGCACCGCTACGACGGCGGGGGCCGGTTCCCGCCAGGGTCGGCCGCTCCCGCACCGCGCCGGACCGCCCTGCCGCGTCACTCGCGGGTGGGCGCGCCACCGCGGCCTTGACGAACTGACGATGCGTCTGCTCCGGCGGTCGGAGGCGGGAAGAATTGCGGCCGCGACTGGGGGTGCGCCGAATAATTTCCTGGCTCCCCTCTTGAGCGGGACACCCTCCCGTGCATACCCTGGGTTTACGTGAGGTTCTCCTGTGGAGGAAGTGACATGACGGAAACTCTTGTGCCGGGTTCTGGCGGTGCGGTGATAACCGCCGGTGCGCGGGTGGTCGACCACCCGGCGTGGCCCGAGCTCAAGGCCGCCGTGGAGGAGATCCGCCCCTGGCAGGCCAAGGACGGCTCCATCGACTTCGACGCCGCCGACGCCCCGGCCAAGGCCGACGTCGAAGCCGCCGTCGAGCGTGTGGCCCGCGCCGTCGAGACGCTGTCGCCGCTGATGCCGTACGCCGCCGAGTACCACCGGGCGCTCGTCGCGGACCTGCGCAAGTGGGTCTCCGAGGGCTTCGGCGTGCCGGACTTCCTGGACTCGCTGCTCGCCTTCCAGCCGGCCGCGGAGCGCGTCGAGGGCCGCCAGCACCTGGTCGTGTTCCCGATGTACACGCAGAACGGCAACCCCGACCGGAACTTCGAGGCCGTCGTCCTGAAGATGGTGTGGCCCGAGTGGCTCTCCGAGCTGGAGCGGACCCGGTACGACAACCCGCTCTTCCTCGGCATCACCTTCGAGGACTTCACCCCGGGCTACGACACCCACTCCGCGGTGCTCTTCCCGGAGACCATCGCCGTCCGCGAGGCCCCCGAGCGCTTCAGCTGGGGCGGCATCTTCTGCGACCGCGAGGCCGCCCGCTACCGCAAGGTGACCGAGGCCGCCGTCGACATCCTGGGCATCGAGCTGCCCGAGGACATCGCCCGCATGGTCGAGGACCAGGAGCGCTGCGAGAAGGCCTTCGTCCTGTGGGACATGGTGCACGACCGCACCCACAGCCACGGCGACCTGCCGTTCGACCCCTTCATGATCAAGCAGCGCCAGCCGTTCTGGATGTACGGCCTGGAGGAGCTGCGCTGCGACCTCACCGCCTTCAAGGAGGCCGTGAAGCTGGAGTCCGAGGGCAACGAGCACGGCCGCGACGTCCAGTACGCCGTCCTCTTCGACCGGATGTTCCGCTTCCCGGTCTCCGGCGACCGCAACCGCAACTACGACGGCCTCGGCGGCCAGCTGCTCTTCGCCTACCTCCACAAGCACGACGTCGTGCGCTGGACGGACAACAAGCTGAAGATCGACTGGATGCGCGCCCCGCAGGTCACCAACCAGCTGTGCGCCGAGATCGAGGAGCTGTACCGGGCCGGCATCGACCGCCCGAAGCTCGTCCACTGGTTCAAGGCCTACGAGCTGGTCTCCACCTACCTCGCCCCGCACCCGGGCTCCAAGTGGGCCAAGGGCCCCGACGCCCTCGACCTCACGCAGCCGCCGCGCAAGCTCGTGGACGACGTGCTTCCGGACGAGTTTCCGCTCAGCATGTTCTACGAGGCCCTCGCGAAGAAGCTCAAGGGTGTGATCGCCTCCACCAAGGGCATCACCGCCCCGACCGCGGACGCCGCCGAGCAGGCCGCCGCGTGAGCACCCGCCCCCAGGAGGCTGCACAGATGAACACCGGAAACGCCGCGGACGCCGGGACCGCCGAGGCCCCGCTGAAGGGTGCCGTCGTCGCGGTCGCCGGAGCCGGCGGCCCCGCCGGCCGGGCCGCCCTGATGCGCCTCGCCGAAGCCGGCGCCGTCGTCGTCGCGTCCGACGCCGACGCGGCGCGCCTGGCCGAGGCCGTGGACGCGGCCCGGTACGCCCACGGCGGCGCCACCGTCACCGGCGACACCGTGGACCTGCTCGACCTGGAGGCCACCAAGGCGTGGGCCGACCGCACCGAGAAGGAGTTCGGCCGCGTCGACGGCCTCGTCCACCTCGTCGGCGGCTGGCGCGGCAGCACCTCCTTCACCGAGACGGACCTCGCGGACTGGGACTTCCTGGAGAAGCTCCTGATCCGCACCGTCCAGCACACGTCGATGGCCTTCCACGACGCCCTGCTCCGCAGTGACCGCGGGCGCTACGTCCTGGTCAGCCAGTCGGGCGCGCACAAGCCGGTCGCCAACAACGCCGCCTACAACGCGGGCAAGGCCGCCGCGGAGGCCTGGACCCTCGCCATGGCCGACTCCTTCCGCAAGGCGGGGGGCGAGGACGGCCCCGGAGCCGCGGCTGCGATCCTGGTGATCAAGGCACTGGTGCACGACGCGATGCGCGCCGAGCGCCCCAATGCGAAGTTCGCGGGCTTCACCGACGTCAAGGACCTGGCCGAGGCCATCGCCGGCGTCTGGGAGAAGTCCGCCATCGATGTGAACGGACAGCGTCTGTGGCTCACACCGCAACCGTGAAGACCGACGCCCGCCGCCGGCACGACCCGGCGGTGCGCGGTTTCGCGAGCGACAACTACGCGGGGGTCCATCCGGAGATCCTGGAGGCCCTCGCCCTCGCCAACGGCGGCCACCAGGTCGCATACGGAGAGGACGAGTACACCGAGAACCTCCAGCGGATCATGCGCAGCCACTTCGGCCCGTACGCGGAGGCCTTCCCGGTCTTCAACGGCACCGGCGCGAACGTCACGGCCCTCCAGGCCATGACCGACCGCTGGGGTGCGGTGATCTGCGCCAAGACCGCCCACATCAACGTGGACGAGGGCGGCGCCCCGGAGCGGATGGCCGGCCTGAAGCTGCTGGCCGTCCCCACTCCGGACGGCAAGCTCACCCCCGAGCTCATCGACCAGGAGGCCTGGGGCTTCGAGGACGAGCACCGTGCGATGCCGCAGGTCGTCTCGATCACCCAGAACACCGAGCTGGGCACCGTCTACACCGTGGACGAGGTCCGGGCCATCTGCGAGCACGCGCACGCGCTCGGCATGAAGGTGCACCTCGACGGCGCCCGCATAGCCAACGCCGCCGCGTCCCTGGACGTGCCGATGCGCACGTTCACCAACGCGGCGGGCGTCGACGTGCTCTCGTACGGCGGCACGAAGAACGGGATGATGTTCGGCGAGGCCGTCGTCGTGGTCAACCCGGACGCGGTGCGCCAGATGAAGCACATCCGCAAGATGTCGATGCAGCTCGCGTCGAAGATGCGGTTCGTCTCCGTCCAGCTGGAGGCGCTGCTCGCCAAGGACCTGTGGCTGCGCAACGCCCGCCAGGCCAACGGGATGGCGCAGCGGCTGGCCGCCGGCGTCCGCGAGACGGACGGGGTGGAGATCCTCTACCCGGTCCAGGCGAACGCGGTCTTCGCGAAGCTGCCGCACGAGGTGTCGCGCAGGCTCCAGCAGCGCTACCGCTTCTACTTCTGGGACGAGGCCGCCGGCCACGTCCGCTGGATGTGCGGCTTCGACACCACCGAGGAGGACGTCGACGGCTTCCTCCAGGCGCTGAAGGAAGAGCTGGCCCGCTGATCCGGCCGCACACGGCTGCGTGAATGAATATACCCCCGACCGCAATTCCATTGAATTGGGGTCGGGGGTATGCCTATGCTCCGCCCCATGCAGCTGATCCCGCTGAGCCCGGACGAGCGCGCGTACACATCGGTGAGCGAAGCCATCGACCACGACCATCCGTACGTCCGGGAGCTGGCCGGCAGCCTCTGGTCCGCCCACGGTGACGCATACTCATACGCCAAGGCGGCCTTCGAGTTCGTCCGGGACAGCGTCCCGCACTCCGCCGACTCCGGCGACCTGCGGGTCTCCTGGCGCGCCTCCGAGGTCCTCGCCACCCGCAACGGCATCTGCCATGCCAAGTCGCACGCCCTCGCCGCCCTGCTGCGGGCCCGGGGCATCCCGGCCGGGCTGTGCTACCAGCGGCTGACCGAGGACGACGGCACCGGTCCCCTCGTCCACGGCCTCATCGCCCTCCGCCTCCCCGGCTCACGCGGCTGGGCCCGCCAGGATCCGCGCGGCAACAGGCCCGGCGTGGACGCCCAGTTCCGGCTCGGCGCGGAACGGCTGGCCTTCCCCGTCCGCCCCGGGCTCGGCGAGACCGACTACCCCGGCCTGTACGCCGACCCCCACCCGGCCGTCCTCACGGCCCTCCGCGGCTCCGCCGACCGCCGCGAACTGTGGCGGAACCTGCCCCGGGCCCTGTAGCGGGCTCCGCCGCGCCGCGCGCGGCCGCGGGGACGCGCGGCGCCGCCAGCGCGTGGAGCGGCGCCGACGCCAGGACCAGGACCGCGACCCCGAGCAGCAGCCACTGAGGTGGCGCCTGCGCCGCGAACCCGACCAGCGCCGCGCCCAGGGAGGCGGCCGTCAGCTTCAGGCCCGCGCCGAGGGTGAAGACCTGGGCCCGGACGTCCTCGGGGGCGTGCTCCGCACGGATCCGCAGCGTCGCCGTCAGCAGCGGCCCGTCACACACGCCGGCGGCGGCGAACAGTGCCGCACCCACCGCGAGGGAGGGGGAGAAGGCGGCCGCCGCCAGCGCTCCGCCCGTCCCCGCCATGGCCCACCGCGCGAGCCGTCCGGACTCCACACCCGTGATCCGGCCCAGTGTCAGCGAGCCCGCGAGGGCCCCGACGGCGAACGCCGTCATCAGCACGCCGCCCGCGCCCGGGCTGCCGAGCCGGCCCGCCAAGAGGACCGAGCAGGTCGTGAGCGAGCCCAGGCCCACGAAGGCGAGGGTCGTCGCCGAGGTGATCGCCCTCAGCTCCCGGATCCGCCACAGCGCGGCCGGACCCGCCCCCAGGAGGGCCGGGCGCCCCGCGGCGGCGGCGGTGGCCGGCGCGGCCCCGTAGGGGAGGCTCGCGGCGAGCGCCGCGGCCAGGGCCGCGGCCAGGGCGAGTACGGCCAGGGCTCGCTCCGCCGAGCCCGCCGCGGCGGCCAGGCCGACGGCTGCCGGGGCGCTGACGGCCGCCGCGTTGTAGGTGACGGCGTCCCACGCGTAGGCGCGGTCGCGCCCCGCCCCGGCCGGGACCAGCCCCGCGACCAGGCTGGACAGGCCCCCCGTCACCATCGGCCCGCAGGCGCCCCCGAGCACCGCGACGGCGAGCACCGCCGCCGCCGGCGCCCGCCCCAGCAGGACGGCGAGAGCCGCCACGGCGGCGCCGAAGCCGGCCAGGGCCCCCGCGTGCAGCAGCCTCGGCCGCCTGGTCCGGCCCGCCGCCGCTCCGGCGAGCGGTGCGGCCAGCACGTGCGGCGCCAGCCAGGCGGTCAGCACGAACGCCCCGTACGCCGCGCTGCCCGTGCGCTCCAGGGCCAGCAGCACCACCGCAAGGCCCATGCCCTCCGAGGCGAAGCGCGCCGCCACCGCAGCCGCGAGGTACCGTCCGAACCCGTCCATCCCCCGCCCCCCGACGATGTGTAACGTGTTGTTGGAGAAAGACGTTACGTCATGCGTGTGTACGGCGAAAGGATCCGCACATGGCCGCATCCGCGCAGGGGTTCTCGGCGGCCCGGAGGCTGCTCGACCTCACCGAAGCCGTGCGCGCGGACCCCGGGCTGCCGCGCGCGGCACTCGCCGCCCTCCTCGCCCGCCACGGCGAGCGCCCCTGCGATCTGGAGCCCGGGGTGTTCACGGAGGCGGACGCGGCCGAGCTGCGCGCCGCGGCGGCGCGGATGGCGCAGGTCTTCGCGGAGCAGGACGAGGACCGCGCGGCAGCGGCCCTCAACACGCTGCTCGAACAGCACGGCACGAGGCCGCGGCTCACCCGGCACGACGGACATCCCTGGCACCTGCACGCCGACCGGGGGGAGGATGCGGGCTGGGGCGGCTGGTTCCTGGCCTCCGGGGCGCTGGCCCTGGCCCAACTGCTCACGGAGCACGGGCGGATCGCATGGGGCGCCTGCGCCGCGTCCGGTTGCGGCCGGCTCTTCCTCGGTACCGGTACCGGCAGTGCGCGCCGCCACTGCTCGGCCGCGTGCGCCACGCGCGAACGGGTCGCCGCCCACCGCCGCCGGCGGCGCGGAGCCCACCCGGACATCCAGGGGTGAGCGCGTTCGGGGACCCGGCCGAGATGCCCGTACGCGGCAGCCGCGGCCGCCGTCGGGACGGGCAGGCGGGAACTCCGCCCGGACGGCCGACGGGCGGGCGGCTCGCCGCCTCGCGCCCGCCGGCGGCGTTTCACCCGTCCCGGTGGCGGAAGGTCAGCCCGCTTCCTTGACCTGGGCCGGGGTCGGCGCCGTGCCGCCCAGGTGTGCGGGCAGCCACCAGGAGTCCGAGGAGTCCTTCGGGGCGGCCGGGTAGGCGCGCTGCGCCGAGTCCAGCAGCTCCTGCACGCGCTCCCGCACCCGCCGGGTGATCGCGCCCGCGTAGTGGTCGCCCGGGGCCTCGATCGGCTCGCCGACCCGCAGCGTCACCGGGATGTGGCTGCGCTTCAGGTCCCGCGGGCGGCCCTTGGTCCACAGCCGCTGGGTGCCCCACAGCGCCACCGGGATCAGCGGCACCCCGGCCTCCTGCGCCATGCGGGCGGCACCCGACTTGAAGCTCTTGAGCGTGAAGGACTGCGAGATCGTGGCCTCCGGGAACACGCCGATGATCTCGCCGGAGCGCAGCGACTCCAGGGCGTGCCGGTAGGCCGCCTCGCCTTGCTTGCGGTCCACCGGGATGTGCTTCATCGCGCGCATCAGCGGGCCCGACACCTTGTGCCGGAACACCGACTCCTTCGCCATGAAGCGCACCAGGCGCTTTTGCGGGCGGGCCGTCAGCCCGGCGAAGACGAAGTCCAGGTAGCCGATGTGGTTGGACACCAGGACCGCACCGCCCTGCCGCGGGATGTGCTCGGTGCCCTTCATGTCGATCCGGATGTCGAGGGCGCGGAACAGCGCGTGCGCCGCACCGATCACCGGGGGGTAGACGAGCTCAGCCATGCTGGGGAGACCCCGCTTTCTGCCTGGGGAAATGCTCCCGGCCGGAAGTTACGGCAGCGTAGGTACGCGGCCATGGGGATGGTGCCGCATCCGCGGGCGCGAGGCCAGTCCGGACGGCCTTCCCCGGCGAGATTCTCGTCACGCGGGGAATGCACCCGGGCCCGGATGCGCTCGTACGGGCGGACGGACGTACTGCAATGATGCGGGACGGGATGCCCGCCGCCGACGGCGGGCGCCCGCAGGGGACGGGGACGGCACGGTGACGGGAGCGGCAGTGCAGGCGGAAGGGCGCGGGCCCGCCGCGGACGGCGGGCGGCCGGGGGCCGCGGGCCCGCTCGGCGCGGCCGAACTCGGCGCGGAGCCCGGCGAGCGGGCCAGCCTGGTCCAGTTCTCCAGCGCCTTCTGCCAGCCCTGCCGGGCCACCCGCCGGATCCTCGCCGAGGTCGCCGCGATGGTCGACGGCGTCGCCCACATCGAGGTCGACGCGGAGCGCAACCTCGGGCTGGTCCGCGCCCTCGGCATCGAGAAGACCCCCACGGTGCTGGTCCTGGACGCCGCCGGGCGGATCGTCCGCCGCGCGGCCGGCATGCCGCGCAAGGCCGACGTGATCGCCGCCCTGGGCGAGGCGGTGTGAGCCCGGCGCAGGTGCACGCCCCCGTACACGGCGTGACGCGCCTCGCATCCGGCCGCCCCGACTTGACTGTGTACACGGCAGATCGCCAGGCTGGCCGCATGCGGTACGAACTCCTGCTTCACGGGCGGGTCCACGTGGACCTCGTCCGGCACGCGAGCGCGCGCTGTCGGGCGTACTGAACGACCCCGGCACCCGACACGATCCCGCGCGCCCGCGCCGGCCGCCTCCGCGGCAGAGCAGAAGAAAGGCCTCCTCATGACGGGCCCAACGACCCGGACCGCAGCGCAGTTCCCGTACCCCGCCGCACCCCCGGCCCCGGACCGGCCCGCCGCGCCCCGCGCCGCGGCGGAGCCCGCGCCGTCCGCGGCCGCCCTGCCCGGCTCGCCCGAGCTGCTGCGCTCGGTCTTCCGGCGGCACGCCGCCGGCGTCGCCGTGATCACCGCCCAGGACGGCGGCCGCCCGGTCGGCTTCACCGCGACCTCCCTGAACTCCGTCTCCGCCGACCCCCCGCTGCTGTCGTTCACCATCGGCACCGGCTCCTCCAGCTGGCCCGGCATCCGCGACAGCGAGCACCTCGGGGTGCACATACTCGGCGAGCACCAGCAGCAGCTGGCCGGCCTGTTCGCCCGCAGCGGAGCGGACCGCTTCGGGCCCGGCACCGGCTGGGCGCCCGGCCCGCACGGCGTGCCCCTGCTGGAGGGGGTGCTGGCGTGGCTGGTGTGCCGGGTGGTGGCCCGCGTGCCCGCGGGCGCGCACCGGGTGGTCATCGCCGAGGCCGTGTCCGGGGACCCGCGGGGCGAGGGCCGGCCCCTGCTCTACCACCAGGGGCGCTTCAACGCGCTGCGTGACTGAATCGTCCCTGCTGGGGACGGTTGGGGTGGCGTTGGACAGATCACAGTTCGACGGCCTTGCCTCAGGGGAAGACCCACGGTGTACTGACGAGTAACATTCCGTTCGGAGCGGGGGCCGCCCCGACCGGGATCCGCCCTCGAAAGGCGCCTATGCTGCCTGCACAAGGCGGTATCAGAAACAAGACGATGCGGTAGGAGAGCCGGCGTGAGCCTGAGGATCGTTGTCTGTGTGAAGTACGTGCCCGACGCCACCGGTGACCGGCACTTCGCCGATGACCTGACGGTCGACCGCGAGGACGTCGACGGTCTGCTGTCGGAGCTCGACGAGTACGCGGTCGAGCAGGCGCTCCAGATCGCGGAAGAGGCCGACGACGCCGAGATCACCGTCCTGACGGTCGGCCCCGAGGACGCCAAGGACGCCCTGCGCAAGGCGCTGTCCATGGGCGCCGACAAGGCGATCCACGTCGAGGACGACGACCTGCACGGCACCGACGTGATGGGCACCTCGCTGGTGCTGGCCAAGGCCGTCGAGAAGGCCGGGTACGACCTGGTCATCACCGGCATGGCCTCCACGGACGGCACCATGGGCGTCCTCCCGGCGATCCTGGCCGAGCGCCTGGGCGTCCCGCAGGTCACCCTGCTCTCCGAGGTCAAGGTGGAGGACGGCACCGTCACGGGCCGCCGCGACGGCGACTCCGCGAGCGAGCAGCTGGAGGCCTCCCTCCCCGCCGTCGTCTCCGTGACGGACCAGTCGGGCGAGGCCCGCTACCCGTCCTTCAAGGGCATCATGGCCGCCAAGAAGAAGCCGGTCGAGTCCTGGGACCTGTCCGACCTCGAGATCGAGGCGGACGAGGTCGGCCTCGAGGGTGCCTGGACCGCGGTGGACTCCGCCGCGCAGCGTCCGGCCCGCACGGCCGGCACGATCGTCAAGGACGAGGGCGAGGGCGGCAAGCAGCTGGCCGAGTTCCTGGCCGGCCAGAAGTTCATCTGAGCTTCAGCCGACACCCTCCGCATCGCCCCCTGACTACTTCGCATTCGCAGGAGCATTCCCATGGCTGAAGTCCTCGTCTACGTCGACCACGTGGACGGCGCCGTCCGCAAGCCCACCCTCGAGCTGCTGACCCTGGCCCGCCGTATCGGCGAGCCCGTCGCCGTCGCGCTGGGCGCCGGCGCCGAGAACACCGCCGCCGTGCTCGCCGAGCACGGTGCGGTCAAGGTCCTCACCGCCGACGCCCCCGAGTTCGCCGAGTACCTCGTCGTGCCGAAGGTGGACGCGCTCCAGGCCGCCCACGAGGCCGTTTCCCCCGCCGCCGTGCTCGTCCCGTCCTCCGCCGAGGGCAAGGAGATCGCGGCCCGCCTCGCCGTCCGCATCGGCTCCGGCATCATCACCGACGCCGTCGACCTCGAGGCCGGCGACGAGGGCCCGGTCGCGACGCAGTCCGCGTTCGCGGCGTCCTTCACGACCAAGTCCCGCGTGTCCAAGGGCACCCCGGTCATCACCGTGAAGCCGAACTCGGCCCCGGTCGAGGCCGCCCCGGCCGCCGGCGCCGTCGAGGCCCTGGCCGTCACCTTCGGCGCCCTGGCCACCGGCACCAAGGTCACCTCGCGCACCCCGCGCGAGTCGACGGGCCGCCCGGAGCTGACCGAGGCCGCGATCGTGGTCTCCGGCGGCCGCGGCGTCAACGGCGCCGAGAACTTCTCGATCATCGAGGCGCTCGCCGACTCCCTCGGTGCCGCCGTCGGCGCCTCCCGCGCCGCCGTCGACGCCGGCTGGTACCCGCACACCAACCAGGTCGGCCAGACCGGCAAGTCGGTCTCGCCGCAGCTGTACGTCGCCGCCGGCATCTCCGGCGCGATCCAGCACCGCGCCGGCATGCAGACCTCGAAGACCATCGTCGCCGTCAACAAGGACGCCGAGGCTCCGATCTTCGAGCTGGTGGACTACGGCGTCGTCGGCGACCTCTTCGAGGTCGTCCCGCAGCTGACCGAGGAGATCAAGGCGCGCAAGGGCTGACCTGCGCCCGTCTCCCGTCCGGGGCCGTGTGGTGATCGTCACCGCACGGCCCCGAGTCGTTTCCGGGGGAGGGCGGGGCGACCATTGACGGAGCGGAACCCCATGGCTAAATTCTGCTATGCGGATCTGCGATTCCGTGAAGCGGAAAGAGGAGAGTGTGGGAATGGGTCAGCAGGAGAAGGTGGCGACGAGCCTCGCAGGGGCGGTCAGCGAGGGCATCAGCGCCTCCCTCGCCCCGGTGGACGCGGAGCTCGCCCGCCACTACCCGGGCGACCCCGGCACCCGCCAGCCCGTCCACACCGTCTACGTCCCCGGCGACGTCTTCACCGCCGACACCGTCCGCTCCTGGGGCGACCAGGCCCTCGCCGCCCTCGACGAGCACGCCCCCGACGCCGCGACCTTCGCCGAGGTCCTCGGCATCGGCGCCGACCTCGCCGGCCCCGTCTACGAACGCGTCCGCGCCAAGCTGCAGCGCGAGCCGGTCGAGGACCTGCGCGTCGACTTCGAGGACGGCTTCGGCGTGCGCTCCGACGAGGAGGAGGACCAGGCCGCCGCCCGCGCCGCCCGCCTCGTCTCCCAGGCCTTCTCCAACGGCACCAACGCCCCCTACATGGGCATCCGCATGAAGTGCATGGAGGCCAACGTCCGCGACCGCGGCATCCGCACCGCCGACGTCTTCCTCTCGGGCCTCCTGGAGCACGGCGGGCTCCCGGACGGCCTCGTCCTCACCCTCCCCAAGGTCACCTACGCCGAGCAGGTCTCCGCCTTCGCCGCGCTCCTGGAGGCCTTCGAGACCACCCGCGGGCTGCGCCCGGGCCGCATCGGCTTCGAGATCCAGATCGAGACCAGCCAGTCCATCCTCGCGTCCGACGGCACCGCCACCGTCGCCCGCATGATCGAAGCCGCGAAGGGCCGGGCCACCGGCCTGCACTACGGCACCTTCGACTACAGCGCCTGCGTCGGCGTCTCCGCCGCCTACCAGGCCAGCGACCACCCGGCCGCCGACCACGCCAAGGCCGTCATGCAGGTCGCCGCCGCCGGCACCGGCGTACGCGTCTCCGACGGCTCGACGAACGTCCTGCCCGTCGGCACGACCGAGAAGGTCCACGAGGCGTGGAGGCTGCACTACGGGCTGACCCGACGCGCCCTGGCCCGCGCCTACTACCAGGGCTGGGACATGCACCCGGGCCACCTCCCGACGCGCTACGCCGCCGTTTTCGCCTTCTACCGCGAGGGCCTGGAAGCGGCCGCCGCGCGCCTGAAGGCGTACGTGGCCCGGATCGAGGGCGACGTGATGGACGAGCCCGCCACCGCCAAGGCCCTGGCCGGGTACCTCGTCCGCGGCCTGGACTGCGGCGCCGTCGGAGCGGAGGAGGTCACCGCCCTCACCGGCCTGACCCGGGCGGAGCTCGACGCCTTCGCGATCCCGCGCCGCTCGGCGACCCTGACGGCCACCGCCTGACGGCCACCGCGCCCGCGGGCCCGGCGGGGGTCCGCGGCGGTCAGCCGTGCGGAGGTGTCGAGGTGTCCCGCCCGAGCCGCGCGGGGCGAGCCGGTCGCCGGCTCGGTGCGGGACGGCGGGAGCGCGGCCCCCGGCGAGGCGTTGGAAGCGGCGGTCCGCTGCCCTCCGGCCGAGGGCTGCCGCGTCCCGCGCGCCCATCGTGACGCCCGGCGGCAGCAGGTCCGCGAGGCCGAAGCCGTCGAAGCCGCCCCGCGCCACGGGGCGGGGCCGCCAGGCCAGGACCCGGACGGCCTTGCCGGTCGCCCGGGTGTTGCCCGCGGAGAGCGCCGTCACGGGCTCCGGCCCGGCCCGCGCCGCGGCCGCCGCGGCTTCCGGCGCGGCCGCGCCGGGAGACACCCGGGAGCGGTCCACGGGCAGCCGGGCGGCGCCCCAGACCTCCCGGTAGCCGGCCGGCCGCTCCACGGCGGTGTGGATGCGGGGCCGGTCGCCGACCCACCCGATGCGGATGCCCTGCCGCGATCAGGTGGGGGACGCTCCCGCGCGCGCCCGCCCGGCTGTCCGCCAGGACGACTCCGCACCGGTCCGACCTGCCGGCCGGTCCACGAACACCGTCGCCACGCCTGCCCCGATCTCCGGCTCCAGGCAGCGGTGGCCGTCCCCGGCGGGGATCACGAGGAGCCCGCCGACCCGCCCCGCGCACACGGCCGGCGCCCACTCCCGGTCCGGGTCCTCGGTGCCGGAGCCGCTGATGAGCAGCGTCCCGTGCGCGGGGGCCACCTCCTCCACCGCCCGCCCGGCGGGCGGTGCGCGCCGCGGTCCCGAGGGCAAGCCGGCCGGAGCCCGCGGGTTTCCGTGGCAGGGTGGTGCGGGCAGGCCACTGGGGGCTCCGGACGAGCCAAGGGGAAAAGGGGTAGACGTGATTGTCTGGATCAACGGCACATTCGGCGCCGGGAAGACCAGCACGGCCCGCGAACTGACCGGCCTCCTGCCGGGCAGCACCCTGTTCGACCCGGAGCGCGTCGGGGAGGGGCTGCTGGGGCTCCTGCCGCCCGGACGCCGCGCGGAGGTGGCGGACTACCAGGACCTGCCCGGCTGGCGGCGCCTGGTCGTGGAGACCGCGGCGGCGCTCCTCGCCGAGGCGGGCGGTGTGCTCGTCGTCCCGATGACGCTGCTGCGCCAGGAGTACCGGGACGAGATCTTCGGCGGGCTGGCGGCCCGCCGGATCACGGTGCGCCACGTGCTCCTGGCCCCTGAGGAAACGATCCTGCGCCGACGGATCGCCACCCGTGAGGAGCCGGGGGACGCGTCCGTGGTCGACGTCCGGGTGAGGCAGTGGGCGTACGACCACATCCCCGCCTACCAGCAGGCGCTCGGCTGGCTCAAGGACGACGCCCACGTCGTCGACAACGGCGCGCTCAGCGTGCGCGAGACGGCCGAGCTGATCGCCGAGGCCCTCCGCACCGAGGCGGCGGCCGTTTGCGACATCGTCCAGACGCCGGAGCCGACACGGGAGACGGTCGCCTCCGGCGTGCTCCTCTTCGACGACGCGGACCGGGTCCTCCTCGTGGATCCGACGTACAAGGCGGGCTGGGAGTTCCCCGGGGGCGTGGTCGAGCCCGGCGAGGCGCCCGCGTGCGCGGGCGTCCGCGAGGTGGCGGAGGAACTCGGCGTCGAACTCGCCGGGATGCCGGGGCTGCTCGTCGTGGACTGGGAGCCGCCCGCGCCCCCCGCGTACGGCGGCCTGCGGCTGCTGTTCGACGGCGGCCGGCTCGCCGCCGCGGAGGCGGACCGGCTGCGGCTGCCGGGGCCGGAGCTGCGGGCCTGGCGGTTCGTGACGGAGGCGGAGGCGGCGGAACTCCTGCCGCCGGTCCGCTACGAGCGGCTGCGCTGGGCGCTGCGGGCACGCGAGCGCGGCCGCCCGCTGTACCTGGAGGCGGGCCGCCCCACGCCGTAGGGCGCCTCCGCCTCCGCCTCCGGGGCCGGGCCGGGACCAGGACCGGGCCCGGGCCGCAGGCCGCGGCGTCCGGCACGGCGCCTCGCCGCGTTGCCGAAGCCCCCCGGGGGAATCCGCTGCCGCGGCCCTTCTGCGCCTTCGCGAGGCACCCGCCGGACACCGCGGGCCTGCGGCCCCGGGCGGCGTCAGGGCAGGACGGGTTCCGCGGCTGCCGCGGCCAGGAGGGCGGCCGCGGTGTTCGCGGTCAGCGGGTCCCCGTGCCCGAAGCAGGCCACGGCCGGCTCCAGCGCCGCCAGCCGGCGGAAGGAGGCCAGGGCCTGCGCGCCGTCGGTGTTGAAGACGCCGAGCATCACCCGTTGCACCGCGGCGACGCAGTCGCCGGTGAACAGCACCCCGTGCTCCGGGAGGTGGAGGCCGATGCTGCCGGGCGTGTGGCCGGGGGCGTGCACCACGACCGCGCCGCCGCCGAAGGGGAGCACGTCCCCGTCCTCCACCTCCCGGTCCACCCGGGTCGGCGGCGCTTCGGGGACCGTCAGCCCGTGCCGGTACAGCGGTACCTCCCAGGCCGACAGCACCGGCTCCGGGACGGGCCGCTCGCCGCGGATCACCGGCGCGTCGAGGCGGTGCGCCACCACCTGGGCGCCCCGGCGCGCGGCGAGCTCCTCCGCCGCGCCGACGTGGTCGCGGTGGCAGTGGGTCAGGACGATCCGCTCCAGCCGCTCCGGATCGTGCCCGAGGGAGCGCAGGGCCCCTTCGAGGTCCGCGGCGCGGCCGGCGTGGCCGGCGTCCACGAGGGTCAGCGAGCCGTCGGCGTCCTGCCACAGGTACGCCTGGCCGATCGGGAAGCGGAGCATGTGCAGCCGACCGGGAAGTATCTCGACGAGGTCCATGGGCCCGACCGTAGGGCGGCCCGCGCGACGGCCGTAACACCTTTCACCGGCAGCGGAGTTCGCCCGCAGCGCACCCCGCCGAGCCGGCCCCCGCGCGCATGCGGGCCCGGTGCGCCGGCCAGGCGGCACACCGGGCCCGCAGGGGCCGTGGGTGCGTCAGGCGCGCTTGGACGCGGCGTAGTTGACGAGGAAGTGCGCCTCCGCGACCGACAGCCGCTCCAGCTCCTCCGGGGAGACGCTCTCGTTCACCGCGTGGATCTGCGCCTCCGGCTCGCTGAGCCCGATCAGCAGCATCTCCGCGTCCGGGTACAGCGACGTCAGCGTGTTGCACAGCGGAATCGATCCGCCCATGCCGCTGACCTGCATCTCCTGGCCGGGGTAGGCGATCTCCATGGCCGCCGCCATCGACGCGTACGCGGGGCTGGAGGTGTCGGCCTGGAACGGCTGGCCCTGGCCGACGACCTCCACCTCCAGGCGCGCCCCCCACGGGGTGTGCGCCACCAGGTGGGCCTCCAGCAGCTTGATGGCCTCCGCCGTGTCCACGCCCGGCGGGACGCGCAGGCTGATCAGCGCCCCGGCGCTCGCGTGCACCGACGGCGTCGCCCCGAGGACCGGCGGGCAGTCGATGCCGAGGACGGTGACGGCCGGGCGGGCCCACAGCCGGTCGGCGATCGTGCCCTCGCCGATCAGGCCGACGCCGTCCAGGACCTTCGCGTCCGCCCGGAAGTCGGCCTCCGGGTACTGCAGGCCCTCCCACACCGCGTCCGCGGCGAGGCCGTCGACGGTGGTCGAGCCGTCCTCCGCGCGCAGCGAGTCCAGCAGCCGGATCAGGGCGGCCAGCGCGTCGGGGGCGACACCGCCGAACATGCCGGAGTGCAGGTTCCCGCCGAGTGTGTCGATCTTCACCTTCACCAGGCACATGCCGCGCAGGGTCGCCGTCACCGTGGGCAGGCCGAGGCGGAAGTTGCCCGCGTCGCCGATGACGACCGTGTCGGCGGCCAACAGCTCCGGGTGGGCCTCGGCGTACTGCTGGAGGCCGCCGGTGCCCTGCTCCTCCGAACCCTCGACGATCACCTTCACGTTCACGGGGACGCCGCCGTTGGCCTTCAGTGCCCGCAGCGCCAGCAGGTGCATGATGAACCCGCCCTTGCAGTCGGCGGCGCCGCGCCCGTACCAGCGGCCGTCCCGCTCGGTCAGCTCGAAGGCGGGGGAGATCCAGGCGGCGTCGTCCAGCGGCGGCTGCACGTCGTAGTGGGCGTACAGCAGGACGGTGGGGGCGCCCTCCGGGCCGGGCAGGTACCCGTACACGGACTGCGTCCCGTCGGGGGTGTCGAGCAGGGCCACGTCCCGGAAGCCTTCTGCGCGCAGCGCGTCGGCGACCCATGCGGCCGCGCCCTCGCTCTCGCTCCGCGGGAACTGGGCCCAGTCCGCCACCGACCGGAAGGCCACCAGCTCGGTCAGCTCCCGCTTGGCGCGGGGCATCAGCGAGGCGACCGTCGCTGCGATCGGGTTCGGGGTCATGGGCACGCTCCTCTTGGGTGCGACGTTGTTCTGCTTGTACGCCTCCGGCACCCGCTTGGTGGGCGGCTGCCGGGGTAGGCGCAGGTCGTTCCGATCCTCGCACAGCAGGACGGGCGGGAGGCGCGCCGTAGGATTTCCCCGGCATCGGAGCAACGCATGATCAGGAGCAACGGCACATCGTGAGCAGCGACGACGTACAGGACGCAAACGCAGGGCAGGCCGCGGAGGGGGCG
>NZ_RPSE01000926.1:0-203 GCF_003949955.1 Streptomyces sp. WAC05292 | reverse complement strand
CGTAGCGATCTGGGGCGCTTCTGTCGCCGGATGATGCTCTGGACATCGTTTGGCGACACCAGAGCCGGCTCGGCTGCCGCCGAGGGGTCTGCTGATGCCGGTGGGGCTGGATGCGGCCTGCCGGGGCGGGAGAGAAAGCTCCCTGATGCCCCCTCATGCCTCACGTTCCCTCCAGGCCATTCCCCTGGGGGCTTCCCGGCAGC
>NZ_RPSE01000925.1:0-217 GCF_003949955.1 Streptomyces sp. WAC05292 | reverse complement strand
GTGTGGGACGCCGACGCCGTACGGGGAGTCGGCAGGGCGCCCGGCGCCGCGGCGGTGTCGGAAACCGTGCCCGTGTCGGACGTTGTGGCTGTGTGGGACGCCGACGCCGTACGGGGAGTCGGCAGGGTGCGTGGCGCCGTGGCGGTGTCGGAAACCGTGCCCGTGTCGGACGTTGTGGCTGTGTGGGACGCCGACGCCGTACGGGGAGTCGGCAGGG
>NZ_RPSE01000924.1:0-245 GCF_003949955.1 Streptomyces sp. WAC05292 | reverse complement strand
AACTGCACTTCACGCCGACCAGCGCGTCCTGGCTGAACCTGGTCGAGCGGTGGTTCGCCGAGCTCACGCAGAAGAAGCTCAAGCGCGGAGTCCACCGCTCCGTCCAAGCCCTCGAACGCGACATCCGAGGCTGGCTCGCCGACTGGAACGAGCACCCCAGACCCTTCGCCTGGACGAAGACAGCCGACGAGATCCTCGACAAAGTCGCTGCCTACTGCCGACGAATCTCTGACTCAGGTCACTAG
>NZ_RPSE01000923.1:0-245 GCF_003949955.1 Streptomyces sp. WAC05292 | reverse complement strand
CGACCGCCGCAACCTGTGGCAGGCCTGCCTGGAGTACGCCCAGCGCGACCGCCGCTTCGGCGGTGCCGTCCCGAACCAGGTGGAGCCGGGCGGCGCCGCCGGCTGACCGTCGCGGACACGGCGCAGGTGCCGAAGATCTCGACGGTGTGGGCGACGTTCACGAAGCCGTGCTCGGCCGCGATCGACTCGGCCCACTTCTCGACGGCCGGGCCCTCCACCTCGACCGCCTTGCCGCAGCCGCGGCA
>NZ_RPSE01000922.1:0-246 GCF_003949955.1 Streptomyces sp. WAC05292 | reverse complement strand
GAAGATCGCGGCCCCGATGGGCCAGATGGACGAGACGCTCGACCTGGACGAGCGGATCGCCCGGGTCGTCCAGGGATTGGAGGGTTTCCTGACGCGGATCCTGCACTGACGCGGATCCCGCGGGGCGTGTCCGAGCCACAGCGCGACCTCGTCGGCTACGGCGCCGAGCCGCCGCACGCCGCCTGGCCCGGCGGCGCCCGGGTCGCCGTCAGCCTCGTCCTGAACTACGAGGAGGGCGGCGAGAGC
>NZ_RPSE01000092.1:0-18591 GCF_003949955.1 Streptomyces sp. WAC05292 | reverse complement strand
ACGCCGAAACGGCGAGAAGCACCCACATCTCGAACGCCAGGCCCCTCACAAGGGACGGCCGAGATCACACCCCGGCCCCCGCTCCCCCTCTCCTGCAGGTTGGTTTGAACGCCAACCCCCACCCACCAGACGGCCGCACCGGGCGCCCCCGCACAACCGGCCAATGCGCCATGCGGCGAGGGGCAGACGGGGCAGTCAGCCCCGTCGGGGCGGACGAGGCCGCCTACGCGGACGACGACGACGCCGCCGCCCCCACGATGCGCTCGACCGCAGCAGCGACCAGCGCATCCCGCTCCTCCTCCCCGAAAACCTCGGGCAAGGTCAGCTGCTCGACGATCAGCCAGTTCAAAGCCAGCATCAGCAACTTGACGGCAGTCGCATCACCAGGCAGCCCAGAGGCCTCGTGGTAGGCGACGTTCGCATCGACATCGGCCCGAACCCGCTCGGTCAGGACCTTCCGGAGCTCAGGCCGACGCGTCGCCTCGAGCCGCAGTTCGAGCAGCGCCAGGTACCCGGTCCGGAAGGACGCGACCCGCCCGACGAGTTCCCGCATCAGCTCGACGTACGTCTCCCGATCCCGTCCGGCCGTACGCTGCCGCTCGATCGTCTCCTCATCCGGCTGCAGCCGCTCGTACACGCGCGCGCCGGCCTGGGTGAGGAGGTCGTCGCGGTTGGCGAAGTAGTTCGACGCGGTACCCGTCGGCACGGCGGCCTCGCCATCCACCGCGCGAAAGGTGAGCCCCCGCGCGCCCTCCCTCGCCAGCACCTCGATCGCAGCGTCCACCAAGGCCCTACGCCGCTCCTCGTTCCGCCTCGCCATTGACACCACTCCATTCGTAGTACTACATTCAAACCACTACAAACACAGTACTACAAACGGAGTCTCATCTTGCGCAAGCTCGTATACTACGTAGGCGTCTCCATCGACGGCCGCATCGCCGGCCCGGGCGGCGAGTACGACTTCTTCCCGACCGGCGACGAACAGCAGACCGCCGCGTACACCGCATGGACGAACACCCTCTACCCGGAGACCGTCCCGACGGCCTTCCGCACCGCCTCCAGCGTCGCCGACGCCCCGAACCGCCGCTTCGACACCGTGCTCATGGGCCTCGGCACCTACCGCCCGGCCTACGACGCGGGCATCACGAGCCCGTACGCCCACCTGCGCCAGTACGTCATCTCCAGCACCCTCACCCCCCACCCGGACCCGGCGGTCACGGTCGTCCCGGGAGACCCCCTGGCCCTCGTCCGCGACCTCAAAAAGGAAAACGACGGCGGCGGCCTGGACATCTGGCTCTGCGGCGGCGGCAAACTGGCAGGCGCCCTGCTCCCCGAGATCGACGAACTGATCGTCAAGAGCTACCCGGTGGTCGCCGGCGCCGGCATCCCAGCCTTCGACGGCCCCTTCGACCCCACCGCCTTCACGGTCACGGAACGCACCACCTTCCCCACCGGCACCACCCTGACCCGCTTCACCCGCACCGCATAACCGACGCCGCGGCCGGCCCTTCGACGGCCAGAGCCGACGGGCGACGCCCGCGGGCCCGTCCCGCGGGCAGCCCCCTACAGATCAGACCGGCAGCCGGAAGCGTTCCGCATGCTCGTCGGCCCACTCCGCGAAAGTACGGGCCGGCCGGTGCGCCACCCGCTGGACCGTGTCGACGACCGTCGTGGAATCCTCGGTCGGCTTGGCGTACCACCCCACCACGTACTCCGCGTCCGCCCGGGACACACCCGTCGCCATCAACCGCTCGACCGCCTGCTCGTGCGTGATCCGAACGAGCTCGACATCCAGCCCGATGATCTTCGACAGCACCGCAATCCGCTCACTCGCGGTCAGCGCCTGCGGGCCCGTCAGGTTGTACGCCTTCCCCACGTGCCCGTCCTCCATCAACGCGACCGCAGCCACTGCCGCGATGTCGGCCTCGTGCACCAGCGCACTCGGAAAGTCGTACGGCTCGCGCACGACACCCGGCGCATGCGGGGAGCAGGCCGGTCGGCCGATCGCCCGCGTGCACTTCGCGGGGTCATCCCCGCGCGTGCGGGGAGCAGCGGATGAGTGTCTGGTCAGGAGTGGTCGCGGCGGGGTCATCCCCGCGCATGCAGGGAGCAGTACCAGCGGATCACCCGCGCCGTCCTGGACGTGGGGTCATCCCCGCGCGTGCGGGGAGCAGGACGCCCGGATCACCCGCCAGCAGATGCCGTGGGGGTCATCCCCGCGCGTGCGGGGAGCAGGGTGCTGGTGGTGTGGGGGCCGGGGCCGCGCCGGGGTCATCCCCGCGCGTGCGGGGAGCAGCCGGTCCCGTGCTTCATCAGGACGGGCTCGACGGGGTCATCCCCGCGCGTGCGGGGAGCAGCCCTTCAGCCCCTGAGGGCCTTGTCGTAGGCGTGGAGCTGGGGGTCATCCCCGCGCGTGCGGGGAGCAGTCGACGTTCGGGGGCTCGGGGTCGGCGTCGCGGGGGTCATCCCCGCGCGTGCGGGGAGCAGCAGTCCAGCGGCCGCCCATGGAACAGGGACTGGGGGTCATCCCCGCGCGTGCGGGGAGCAGCGAGGCGTTCCCGCACCGGGTCGGGCCGAAGGGGGGTCATCCCCGCGCGTGCGGGGAGCAGCTGAATAGCGAATCGGATTCTCAACATTCCGGGGGGTCATCCCCGCGCGTGCGGGGAGCAGGCTACCTGAGCTGCGGGTTTTCGGAGGGTCACGGCTTCTTTCACTCACTTCCAAGGATTGCGGCATTCGAGGCATTGCCGCCCTATCGGCCGCCGCCGAAGCGGCGGCGTTTCGATGCTTTGCTCCAGCCGGACTGCGACTGGGGTTGCCGTGTGGTGCGGGCGCTCGGGCGGTGGATCAGGGTCAGGCCCTCAAGGTCAATCGGGTGCCACTTGTGGTCGTGCGTCTCGAAAGCGAAGCCCTGTTCGTTGTCCGTGTTGTACGCGAGCAGGGCTCGGCCGATGCCCGCATACTGCTTCACCTCCGCCCACAGCGCCGCCCTGATCCGGGCGGAGGGCCCTCCGATGAAGACGCCCGGGGAGATTTCCAGCAGCCACCGCGTCAGGAAGCCGCGTAGTCCGACCGGGCATTGGGTCAGCACGATCACGGTCACCAGGTCACCTCTTCGGCGTGATTCCGCCCGGAGGCGACCATGAGGTCGCGGTCCGACTGGAGCATGACCTCGTCGGCCTGATCCGGACCGTCGTCCGCGCCGTCCGGCCCGTCCGGGAGGAGCAGCCGCTTGATGTCCTTGACGCAGCGGTCGAGCAGACGGGTCTCGTTGATGGTGTCGCGCAGTGCGCGGCGGGTGCGGGGGCCGACGTCCTGGTCGCCTTCCGCCGCCACGTCGAAGGCGACCGGGATGCCGATTTCCGTCTTGTAGAAGTCGGCGACGTCCAGCACGAACGACAGTTCGTGCCCCGAGTGCACGAAGCCGAGCCCCGGTGCACAGCCGAGGGCGGCCACGACGGCGTGGGAGACGCCGTACATGCACTGCGCTGCGGCGGTGACGGCCTGGTTGGGAGCGTCGCTCGCGGCGAAGTCGCCGGGGACGTAGTTGCGTCCGTGCCAGGGGACTCCGGTGCGTGCGGCCTGGTCGCGGTAGCAGTCCCTGAGGCGGCGTCCCTCGTGGCCCAGCAGCTCCTGCCTGGTGAGGCCGGCCGGGTCTTCGTCGGGGAACCGCAGCCGGTACATCGCCCGGGCGACGTCCAGGCGCGTGCGGCGGTTGGCCCACCGGGTGGCCTGCGCTTCCACGAGGGCCGAGGAGCGGTTCAGGGAGCGTCCGCCTGCGTAGTAGCGCACGCCGTGTTCGCCGACCCAGGCGACGGCGGTGCCGCTGTCGGCGAGCACGGTCATCGCCTGGTCGGTGATGCGCGTGCCCGGGCCGAGCAGGAGGGTGCCGATGGTGGCGGAGGGTATGTGCGTGGTGCCGTCGGCGTCTTCGGCCGTGATGGCGTTCTGGTCGCGGTGGACGATGCACCGCTCCAGGTAGACGAAGGAGATTCGTTCCGCGACGCGCGTCAGGTCGCGCGGGGACGAGGCCCGGCGCCGGGCAACGGTCGTCACCGTGGGCCTCCCCCGGCCGCGGCCAGCGTCATGAGCCCGCACCCGTACGCCTTCGCCTTGCCCAGCCCGAGGGTCAGGGTCCGCCGCAGGAGCTCGGGGTCGGTGACTTCGAGCCGGCCGTCGAAGGTCACCGTCACCAGCGGTACGCGGTTCGCCAGACCCGTTCCGGTGTCCGTCTTGCCGAAGCGGTGCCGCTGTTCGTCGCGGACGGTGAGCTGGTGCTCGTCCCCCTGCGCGAGGCGCCGTCGCTCGGCGGGGGTCTCCAGGACCCGGAAGCCGGCCCGCTCCTGCCGGTCCAGCAGCCACCCCATCTGGTGGCGCGGGGTGCGGTGGGCGGTGCGCTTGCGGATCTCGTCCGCGCTGCGGCGTACGTGGTGGACGGGGTTCGCCGTGAGCCGGAAGTTCCAGATGCCGCCCTTTGCGAGGCCGTCGAGGAAGGACGCGTACTCGTACGTCTGCCAGGCGGCCGTGGTCGGCCAGCCGGCCTGTTCGACGAGGTGGGTGAGGTCCGGGCGCTGCTCGCTGACGACGAAGAGGAGCACCTCGGCGCGCGAGTTGCGGTCGACGCGCCAGAGTACACGCGGCGCGTGGGGGTCGCCGGGCAGTACGTCGGCGAACGAGGACATCACCGCAGCGTGCATGCGCTGCGGTGAGGCGAGCAGGTGGCGTGAGCCGGCGCGGGCGGTGTTGAGTCGGAATCGGGTCAGGTACATCAGTGGCCGTCCAGCGGGAGCTGCAGCGGCAGCTGCGTGAGGTGGGCTTCGGGCGTGTGCCGGGGTGGGGGCACGCGAACGCGCCGCCCGGCTGCCGGGGTGTGGTGCCGTCCGCCGGGCTGGAAGCGCGGGTTCGGCACCTCGACGGCGGTTGGTACGACGGTGCGCAGCGCGTACCGCCGGTGGGACGGCGCGAAGCTGAGCGGCTGGTCGCGGAGGGCCGTTCCGCGCGGGTCTCCGGGGGCCGCTTCGGCCAGGAGGGTCAGGCGGACCGAGGGCAGGCTTCGGTGCCGTTCCTGGTGCCATGCGGCTGCCTGCCACGGCTCGTCGCGCAGCACCGCTGCCGGATCGTCCGCGTCTCGGACGATTCCCAGGTCGACGGGCCCCTGCGGCGGGCAGGAGCGCCGTCCGAGGTAGGGCAGGTGGACGGGGTTTCGCACGGCGGCGTGCAGGTCCTGGACGAGTGCGTCGTCTCCGGCGACGGCTGCGACGAAGACGGCGTCGGCCAGGTAGTAGCGCTCCGAGACGGGCATCGCCTTGCCGGTGTCGGCGTGGCGGGCCGTCTGGAAGTCCCGTACGCGCGTGCCGGCCTGGTCGATCCGTACGGCGAAGGACAGGGCGGCCAGGTCGGAGAGGTCCGCGTCGCGCGGGCGGCCGAGTGCGGCGGCGAGCAGGCCGATGACGCCGCTCTTCGTGGGGGTGGTCTCCGTGGTGCGGCGGGCGAAGCGGGCGGAGGACCCCCATGCCTGGAGGGGGCCCGCCAGCCGCAGGGTGAGGACGCTCATCCCCGCTTGCCCAGCCGTTCCGCGACGGCGTCCCCGACCTTGCCGACGAGTTCGCGGAGGTTGACCTGCTCGCCGAGCGGCGCCAGGGCTTCGGTCTGCTCGCCGACGCGCACGATCCAGGTGTGGTCCGCGGCGGCGCCGAAGGACTCCTCCACCGCGGGGACGTGTGCGGCGAGGGCCTCGCAGGCGGCCCGGACGTGGCCGTCGCCCGTGCCTTCCCGGGTCACGGCGCGTTCGAAAGCGCCCACGAAGCTGATGGGGCGGGCGGAGCGCAACTTGACGACGACCGCGTCCGGGAGGGTGTGGTTCCCGAAAGTGTTGATCTTCCCGCTGGGCATGGAGAGGGTGAAGGCCTCGACGAAGGCTTCGACGGCACGGCGCACCGGCTCCGGTGCCTGCCCTGCGGTGCGTTCGTCGTCGGTCAGGCCGGCGTCGAGGTTGGCGGCGAGCAGGTCGACGTCGACCGCGGCGTAGCGGTAGAGGGTGGCGGAGTTGAAGTCGACCGTTCCGATCATTCCGGCCCCGGGCTCGGCGTCGCCGTTCTGGTCGTCGACGGCGGTGAAGTAGTCGGCCTCCAGGTCCACGGAGTGGACGCTGAGGGCGTGGGCGACCTGGGCGGCGGCGTCAACGTTGAGATCGGTGTTGTCGGCCACCATCCGGCCGAAGAGGGCGATGTCCACGGAGTGCCGGGTGGCGGCCGCCTTCTTCGCCCGGCTCTTCACCTCGGGGTCCTTGAGGTGCACCTTCGGGTCGGCTTTCTTCGCGATGCCCTCGATGGCCAGGTCCGCGAGCAGGTCGAGCTGGCGGGCGCTGAGGAACAGCAGGTAGGAGGACTGGGGGGCCTGCGTATCGGAAGCTCCCTCCTCCCGCGGGTCGCCCTTGCCGCCCTTCGCACCGGTCTTGCGCGCCGGGGTCTCGATCTTGGCCCCGGTGGCGACCTGGATGACCTCGGCGGCCATCGGCCAGACCTGCTCGGCGGTCAAGGACGTCTCGCGCGCCGTGATGCGCCGGGTCAGGGCGTCCACGACCTTCTTCGTCCTGACGCCCAGCTCTGCCGGGTCCAGCAGTTCCCCGAAGGCGTTGCGCGTGGCCTTCTTCCACGCCTGGCTGGACACCCTGGAGCGGCGGACTCCGCCGTAGACGGCGCTCTTCGGGGCACCGGTGTCGTCCCTGTTGATGTTGCTGGGCGGGACCGTCTGGAGGATGTGCACGTCGAGGATGGTGCGGCTCATGTCTCGTCCTTCGTGTCGTTCGGGTCGACGCCGGTCTCGACCGGCCCGCCGGGTGCGTCGTCCTGCTGTGCGCCGGGGCCGGCGGCGCCCTGGTGGGCGTGGAAGCCGCGCCCCCAGGCCTGGCGGACCAGCGTGGGCCCGCCGGGCCGCTGCCAGCGGTCGAGGTGCTCGGCGAGCAGGCCGTAGTCGAGGGGGATCTCGGCGGCCCGCAGGAGTACGACCAGTTCACGCAGCCGTTGGGCGAGCACCTCGAATGTCGTCGCCGTGCCCGCGCGGACGAGCCGCTTGCGGATCGGTTCGTCGGAGTCGGTGCCGGACATGAGGCGTCGTACGGCCGTGCCCAGGGAGGCTCCGTCCTCCACGTGCATCCGCTTGGTCCGGTTGGACTGCTGGTGGAGGGCCCACAGGGTCACGGCGACGTGGGCGGCGCGTTCGGCGCGCAGGGCCTCGGCTTCGTCCACCCGGCCGCGTCCCTGCGCGGTCCGCGCGGCGTAGAACTGCTCCATGCCCACGAGGCCCCACAGCTCGGGCGTCTCGGTCGCCTGTCGGCCGATGCCCCTGCGGAGGCGTGCGAGAGCTTGCACGGCGTGGGATACGTCGTTGCGGTAGTCGTGTTGGAGGATGCGGATGCGCTGGGCGACGGCTTGGCGGAGCGGCCCGTGCTCCGTTCCTGCGCCTGCGCCGCGTTCCGGTTCACGTTCCGGAGGTTCTGCGGGCGCCGGACTCCTCGGCGCGGTCTCCGTCATCGGACTGCCTCCTTGCTGCGGTCGGCTCCACCTGTGGGTGCGGCTGCGGACGCCGGTGCGGGTGCGGCCGGGTCGGGTGGTGCGGTGTCGTTGCGCAGCGCGAGGGCCTTGTTGAGCCGGGCGTGGAAGATGCGTTCGGAGCGGGCGTGGTCGAGCCAGCCGGTGTCGCCGGCGTCCGCGAGCAGGGTGGCGGCGGCGTCGCGAAGGATCCAGTACGCCGTCCGCTGCCAAACGGCGCGCGCGTCGGCGGGGTCTGCTGCGTCGCCGAGGCCGGCCAGCCACTGGCGGTACGGGCCGTCCAGCAGGCCGAAGCCCAGGTCGCGGGCCGTTTCCCGGGGGGGTTCGCCGGGCCTGCGAGAGGCTGCGGCAAGGTCGGCGGCCAGGTCTCCCAGGGCGTTGACCGCCTTGGTGCTGTCCTCGACTGCCGCGACGGCCTGCTGCGCGTGGCGCCGGTCCTGTTCGTGGAGAAGGACCACGGGCATGGCGAACGCGTCGTCGACCACTTCGTCGATGACCGACTGCTGCGTGCCGTAGACGGCGCCGATCAGCCGGGGCCGGATCAGCAGGTCCCGTGGGAGGAGCCGTTCGTGGGTCAGTTCGGCGATCCACTTGAGCACACCGGCCCGCAGGTACGGGGCCGGCTCGCCCCGCCGCCCGGGCTGCTCCTCGCCGACGGATGCGAGGAGGGAGGCGAGGCTGCGCCAGGCGGAGCGGGCGGGGTCGTGCTGGCGGGGCATGTAGACCGGGGAGCGGCCGAGCTTCTTCTCCTGCGGGGCGCTGCGGCGCCAGCCGCTCAGGGGTTCGTGCCGGTGGGCGTCCGGCACCGGCAGGGGGTCGCCGTAGGAGAGGACCACGCCGTGGACCGCGGTGCCGTCGTGGTGGAGGCGGATGCGCCGGGACTGCCAGGTGTAGAGGTCGCGGGGGCCGGTGGGCCGGGTGGCGAGGTCGTCCTGCGTCCGGGGGCCGCACTGATCCCTGCGCCAGGCGGGGCGGTCGTCCTCGGCCGTGGTGACGGCCGTGTTGTCCGCGGGGACCAGGTTGAGGAGGAGGGTCTCCTGAAGGTTGTCGCCTTCGGCGAACAGTCCTCCGATGTTGCCGGCCCAGGCAACGCCCTGCGGGTAGCCCTTGCCGCCCTTCACTCGGGGGTCGCCCACGGCGCCGGACTTGATGCCGGAGGTGTCGAAGGCCTGGGCATGGACCAGCCACCTGGCGGCTTCGGCAAAGGCGAGCCGTTCGACGCCGGGCCGGCGCATGGTGAAGAACGCGTCACCGTTCGGGACGTCGGCCACGATCCGGTTCAGGGAGAACACTTCGTCCTTCTGCGTGCGCAAGTCGGCGACTTGGAAGAACGGCCGGGTGGGGTGCAGGAGGTCGAACCGCTCCCGGTGGCGGTCGAGGTAGGGGCCGACCGCGGCGAGGGGTTGCGGGCTTTCGCTCAGGTCCTGCCAGGCGTCGATGTCCGGGGGGCCGTCCACCGCGTCGTGGAGGACGGCCAGCAGCAGGCGCATGAGGGCGAATTCCTGCGTGGGAAGGTCGCCCACGATCCGCCGGATCTCGGCGGCCCGTGCGAATACCTCCTTGAGGGAGAGCTCCGCCGTGGAACCGTCGCACAACTGGACGCCCAGCCAGGGGCGGGAGACCAGGTCGAATCCGGGAACGCCTTTCACCAGCTTCACGTCCTTGGCGCCGGCCGGAGTGACCTCCAAGCCGTCGGTCTCGCTGTAGTGGAGGTCGAAGCCTGCCAGCCGGGTGCGGCAGTCCTCGTCGAGCACGAGGAACAGTTCCCCGGCAAGCAGGTGGCTCTCCTTGGCCTGCCATGCGGTGGGGCAGAACTGCTCTAGTTCGCCGATCACCCGGTCGATGAGCCACGGCTTGCCGAAGTGGTACGGGAGCCGCAGCGCGCTGGCGACGGCCGCGCGGGCGGCACGGGGCGGCGGGACGGCGTCCAAGGGCAGTTCGAGCCCGCCCATGCCCCGGTCCAGCCAGGGCAGGGTGGTGTACGTGCCGTCGCGGCGGCGCTGGACGACGAGCACCTCCAGGGCCTCCTCGCTGTCCCTGACCTGGGCGCGGCCTGCGCGGGTGTCTTCCGCGTCGCCGACCCCGGCGTCGATCCATCCGATCAGGGAGCGGCCGGGCCTGCGCGCCTGCTCGAGGAGGAAGGTCTGCGCCTTCCGGCGCTTCTCCACGGTGTTCCTGTCGTGTTCGTCACGGGCGTTGTCCACGGCCGCGGTCCAGGCCTCGGGGGCGGGTGGCGTCGTATCGGCGTACGCGGCCTGCACGAGGGGGCTGATGTGGTCGGGGAGGTCGAGGGGTTTGCCTTCGAGGTGCGGGTGCAGGACGGCGAGGGACCGCAGGAGGGCGTGCCGTCCGTAGACGGCGGCAGACTCGTCGGCGGGGCAGGGCGGTCCTCCAGCCCAGTCGACGCCGGTGATGAGGCACTTCGGGACACGCAGCCGCTCCGGGCGGTCGGCCTGGCGTTCGCCGCGCTGGTGGCGGTGCAGCCGCCCCATGCGTTGGAGGACGAGGTCGACGGGGGCGAGGTCGGTGACGAGGACGTCGAAGTCGATGTCGAGCGACTGCTCGGCGACCTGGCTCGCGACCACGATGTGCGGCCCTGCGGGGCGCGTGCCCCACGGGCCGAACCGGGCAACGAGGTCGTCGTCCTTGCGGGCCCGGTCGAGGTCGGTGAACCGGGAGTGGGCCACGGTCACCGCGTCGGGGCCGAAGCGCTCGCGCAGTACGCCCGCAGTTCGGAGGACACGGTCGACGGTGTTGCGGACGACCAGGGCGCAGCCGCCCCCGGCGAGTTCGGCCGCCAGGCGGTCCGCCAGGGCGCCCGGGTCGTCGTCCAGCTTCTCGACGGCGATCGAGAGGTGTCGGCCCGCGGCGGCGGGGGGCGTCCCGACGATCGTCTCCCGGCCCTCGCAGACCACGCTGATCAGGGGGTAGGCACTGGTGGCGGTGAGTGCTCCGGCCTCGTCGGCCGTCTCGGAGTAGGCGAGGGCCAGCGCCCGGCGCCGACCGGCGGGCAAGGTTGCGGACAGCATCACGACGGGGACCTTGTAGCGCCCGAGCCAGGACAGGACGCGTTCGAGGTATTCGTTCATGTACGCGTCGTAGGCGTGGACCTCGTCGATGACGACGACCTTGCCGGCCAGGGCCAGGTGCCGCAGCACCAGATGCCGGCTCTTCAGTCCGGCGAAGAGCAACTGGTCGATGGTTCCGACGACGAACGGGGCGAGCATCCCCTTCTTGCGGCCGCGCAGCCACTGGTGTGCAACGAGGGACGACGTCGCCGCACACCGGTCGTCGCGGAGGGACCGCAGCGAGGTCGGGTCCCCGTCGAGGTCGACGGCTGCGATCGGACGGCTTCCTGCGCGGAAGTCCGCGGCGAAGGCGTCGTCGAGGAAGCCCTTGGAGTGGGCCAGGTAGACGGTGCGCGCCCCGTCGCCCGGAAGACGGTCGAGCCACTTGCGGAAGCGGCCGTACATGGCACTGGCCGTCGCCCTGGTCGGCAGTGCCACGAAGCAGCCGCCTGCCCGCGTGCGGGAGGCGAACACCTCTGCCACGGCGAGCGCCGCCTCCGTCTTCCCCTCGCCCATCGGCGCCTCGATGATCATCAGGCCGGGAGTGGGGGTTGCTCGCGCCAACCGGACGGCTTCCTCCTGCAGGGGACGGACGGCGGGAAGCCCGAAGCGTGCTTCCATCAGGCCCCGCGCATCCTCCTCCACGGTCGGCGCGGTCCAGGGCGGCGGCAGCTCGATGCCGCGCCACGCGGCTTCGATGCGCTCGGCGTCGCTGCGGTGCCGCTCCTCGGGGTAGAGGAGGAAGAGGTCGGAGTTGCTGGCGATCCAGTCCGCGAGGATCACAAGCGCCGACAGCACCACCTGCACCGGCTGGGGCAACTTGACCGCACTCCAGTCGTGCAGGCGGTCCCGCACTCCATGGGCCGCGGTGGCCGCGTCGAGCAGCTCGGTCTGAACGGCGCGCCACAGGCGCTCGGAGGGCCCGGGTGTGCGCAGGAGCTCGGGATGCTGGTGCAGGGCGTGGAAGTGCTCGTGGCCGGGAAGCACCCCGTGGTGCCCGCCGACGGCCCCGGCGAACGCCATCGCCGCCCGCGGCGACCACCCGCGACCCTCCAGCCACTCCTCCACGAGGGCCTGGCCGGCCAAGCCGTGCGGAGCGCGCCTGCGGGCGTCGCCGAACTGCCGGGCCGTGGGCATGTCCAGCCCTGCGGACCGCATGCGCTCGGCAAGTTGGTCCACCTGGCAGGCGAAGGCCGGCGTTGCCTTTCCGACGTCGTGGACGGCTCCCAGCCACACGGCGAGCCGCCGCGCATCCCCCTCGCCGTCGGGGAGGCTGTCCGCCACGAGGCGCCGAACGTGGTGCGGCAGCCACTCGTCCCACAACCGCTCCGCCATCGCGGCGGAGTCCGCCATGTGCCGCCACAACGGCAGCCACTTCGAGGTCTTGTCCTCGTGCTTGGCCCACACGGTGCGCGCCGCCGGTGACAGCGAAGCACTCCAGTGCGGTGCGTCGTCGTGCATCTCGATCCCCCCAGGACCTTGGTACGCGCACCCGGGCGGGAATCCCCATCCCCGCCCGGAGAGCGGGCTCCCGGGCTCGCCGCACTGGGCGGAAAGGGGAGCGCGTTCATGATCCGGGCTCCAGACACGCTCCGAACGCCACTTCCCAGACATCACCCATATGAGTGAACGAGGCCTGCTGTTGACGAAGAGAGGTCCGGCCCCGGCTCGATGCGCTGCAACGCGCAAACGGCAGGCGCGCCCAACAGCCTGCACAGCATGTCCGCGGGCCCTAACCGCGGACACGGGGACAGATCGGCGACAAGCTCCGCGGCGCGAAGAGGGGTGGGCCATCCCCCATGTACGCGAGGAGCAGGCGCCGGCTGGCAGGTCTGAGGTGGGGTCATCCCCGTGTGCGTCGCGGGGAGCAGTCGGTCCGGGCACGGACCGATGGTTGGGAAGGGGGGCATCCCCGCGTGCGCGGGGAGCAGCTGCTGCACAGGAGCAGGAACGCCCCGACCTCGGGGTCATCCCCGCGTGCGCGGGGAGCAGGAAAACGGCCACCAGGCCGTCGTCATCGACTCGGGGTCATCCCCGCGTGCGCGGGGAGCAGCCTGCCTGCCCGCCGGGGGCGTTCTCCCACCAGGGGTCATCCCCGCGTGCGCGGGGAGCAGCCCTGCCCGTACGCCGTGGCGGCGAGGTAGGGGGGGTCATCCCCGCGTGCGCAGGGAGCAGCGGCGACTCGATCTCCTTGACCGCGCCGTCCAGGGGTCATCCCCGCGTGCGCGGGGAGCAGCTTCCGGAGTGCGTGCATTTCCTGCCTGGTGAGGGGTCATCCCCGCGTGCGCGGGGAGCAGCTCCGTCGGCCCCCCGCGGGGGCTTTGTCGTGGGGTCATCCCCGCGTGCGCGGGGAGCAGTCGCCGCGGACGTCCGTATCGGCCACCTCGGAGGGGTCATCCCCGCGTGCGCGGGGAGCAGAGCGATCCGCATGCGGTGCAGGCGCCGGCGGTGGGGTCATCCCCGCGTGCGCGGGGAGCAGACGGCCGTGAGCTCGAACGTCCCCGCCCGGTCGGGGTCATCCCCGCGTGCGCGGGGAGCAGGCCAGGGTGGGCTGGTAGGCGCGGCGCCACATGGGGTCATCCCCGCGTGCGCGGGGAGCAGGTGTTCTGGTTGACGAGGGGCAGCCGGATGGTGGGGTCATCCCCGCGTGCGCGGGGAGCAGAGGGCGGCCCCGGATTCGTCCAGCACGATGCGGGGGTCATCCCCGCGTGCGCGGGGAGCAGGCCGGACTCCGTGCTGCGGATGCCGAACAGGAGGGGTCATCCCGCGTGCGCGGGGAGCAGCCTCCGGGGTGATCCGGGGGCCGATCGCCTCCGGATCACCCCCGCGTGCGCGGGGAGCAGCGACTTCCGCGAATTCCCCGCCCGACGTCTGGGGGGTCATCCCCGCGTGCGCGGGGAGCAGATCATCGGCGCCGCCATTCCGATGGCGCTCCAGGGGTCATCCCCGCGTGCGCGGGGAGCAGCAGTCCAGCGGCCGCCCGTGGAACAGACTCTGGGGGTCATCCCCGCGTGCGCGGGGAGCAGCTGTACGTCATCAACAAGTACGGCGGGTACCGGGGGTCATCCCCGCGTGCGCGGGGAGCAGTGGGGAAATAGGGCGGTGCCCATCCGAGATAGGGGGTCATCCCCGCGTGCGCGGGGAGCAGCCTCGTCGATGGCGAGTCGAAGCCGTCTGACCCGGTGGCGGGGTCATCCCCGCGTGCGCGGGGAGCAGTGATGCCGCGCCCCGTCGCGTCGACCGCCCTGGGGGTCATCCCCGCGTGCGCGGGGAGCAGCTCCGGGCGGAGACGTGATCCGCACTCTGGAGCAGCGCCGGGGGGTCATCCCCGCGTGCGCGGGGAGCAGACCGGGGCCCAGTTCGCCGGCGTCGCCGACCTGGGGTCATCCCCGCGTGCGCGGGGAGCAGAACTGCACCATCCATCCGCCCGCCAGCATGGGGGGGTCATCCCCGCGTGCGCGGGGAGCAGGATTACTCCGAAACCACCACATTGCAGACGGAGGGGTCATCCCCGCGTGCGCGGGGAGCAGCACTTGCCGAAGTCGCTGTCCAGCGTCCACAAGGGGTCATCCCCGCGTGCGCGGGGAGCAGCCCACCGCCATCCCTGGCGGCTGGCGAGGGGAGGGGTCATCCCCGCGTGCGCGGGGAGCAGTTCACCGGCATCGACGAAACCGACGCCACCTGGGGGTCATCCCCGCGTGCGCGGGGAGCAGGCCTTCCTCCGGGTCGGGCGTGACGGGGCCGGGGGGTCATCCCCGCGTGCGCGGGGAGCAGGCTATGCGAGCTGCGATGTTATGCGAGAAGGTGCGCGGTTCTGAGCACTTTCACAGGATCCGGCAATACGCTCGAATAGTTCAGAAATGGTGTTTTCTATGTGAACCGCCCATAGAGTGGGGAGCCGAAGCCAGGTTTGCCTGGAAGGCGGGTCACCCCGTCGTCAGGGCGTCCTCCACCGCCGCCATGAACGCCGGGTCCAGCATCGTGTCCACCGCCGTGTCGCGGGCCGTGTCCAGGCCCGTGTCGTGGCAGGCCGTGCTCAGCAGGTAGCGGTCGGCCAGGACCGGGTGCGTCGCGAACGCCCACTCGCCGCCCGCGGCCGGGGTGCCGTCCGGGGTGATCAGGCCGCCGCTGCGCAGGCCGAAGCCGAACTCGGTGAAGCCGAGCTGGAGGCCCTGCCCGAGGGCCTTGGTGTACGCCTCCTTCAGCGTCCACAGCCGCAGCAGCTCCGCGGCCTGCCGCTCCCCCGACATGCGGGCGAGTTCGGCGTGCTCGGCGGGGGTGCACATGTGGCCGCGGAGCAGCTCGAAGGACATGCGGCGGTCGGCCGGCTCGACGTCGACCCCGATGCGGCCGGTGCGGCAGACGCCGACCGCGATGAGGTCGTCGGTGTGGCTCAGGCTGATGTCGATCTGGTCGAGGCCGCGGATGAACGGTCGCCCGCCCAGCTTGTACGCGAGGTCGAACGCGGCGGGGCCGGTGCGGAGCGCGGCCGCCGCCGTGTACTTGATGATCATGCGGGAGGTCAGGAAGCGGTACCGGATCGCCGCGTCCGCGGTGCCGCGGTAGCGCTGCCAGTCACGGCCGAGCAGCGGGCGCAGGCCCGGTTCGGCGAGCGCCGCGGGCAGCCATTCGCCCCAGGTCGCGTACACGACGGCGCTGCCGTACCGGTCCAGTCCGCGGTGGACCTCGTCCCACGGCCCGTGCGGGCCGGGGACGTGGACGGGGGGCGCGATGCGCGTCGCGTTGCTCGGCGCGTCCGTGGCGGTGCGCGGCGCGTCCGGTGCGGGCTGGTCCGGCATGGGCGGGTTCCTCCTGTGGGCGGTTCTCGGGCCGGTGCGGGCGGGGGCTTCGCCGGACGTCATCGCGCGAGCGGGAGTCCGTCGAGGTCGCAGCTGCGGCCGTCGCGGTAGCGCGCGGACAGTTCGGCGAGCATCCGGTCGAGGACGCCGTCGGGGAGTTCCGGCACCGGGATGCCCATGCGGCGGCCGATCCGCGTCAGGGCGAGCACGGCCCAGGCGGGGTCGGCGAGGAACGGGTCGCGGCCGTCCTGCGACCGGGACTCCCACACGCCGAGGACGCTCGCCGCGGCGAGGACCAGGGCGTACCGGTCGGAGAGGGTGACGACGGCCGGGTCGGTCAGCGCCTCCCGCGTCTCGGGGATGCGCAGGCAGCGGGCGCGGAGCCCGCGCAGTTCGTTGGCGAAGGTCTCGGCGAGTTCCGCGAGCGCGGCGAGGTCGCCCGCGGGGCCGCCGTCGGCGCGGTGCGGTGCGAGGCGTTCGGCGGCGCCGGCGAGGGTGGCGGAGAGGAAGTCGTCGCCGCTGGCGATGCCGAGCAGCCGGTAGTCGAGTACGGGCAGCGGCGCGCCGGCGCGGAACAGCGCGGGCGGCGGCTCCTCGGCGCTGAACCAGGACCGTTCGGCGAGGCTGCGCAGCTGCGGGACGATGACGGCCTGGCAGGCGGCCGTCCCGGTGTGGCCGAGCCCGGCGACGGGCAGGTCGCGCACCAGCTTGTCGAGGGAGCCGTACTCGGGGCTGCGGTGCTCGTACCCGTGCGAGCCGAGGACGGACGCGAGGGCTTCGAGGTCCTCGCGCAGCAGGTCCGGTACGACGTACTTGACGGTGGCGGCCAGGACGTGGCTGCGCTCGGGCAGCAGGCTGAGGGCGCGCAGGGCGGTGGTCGCCATGCTGTCGCAGGCCAGCAGGTCGGCGAAGACGCCGGTGAGCGGCTTGTACCAGCGGCGGACGGTGCGCCCGCCGCGGCCGGGGGTGACGGCGCGGACGGCGGAGTGCAGGACGGTGTCGGCGGCGGCGACGGCCAGGGCGGGGATCAGGCAGCGGTTGACCTGGAAGGTGCGCAGGGCGAGGGCGACGCCTTCGCCGGGCCGGCCGACGAGCGCGGACGACGGCACGGGCGCTGTACGTCCTCGCGACCGCCGTCTGCGCGCTCGCCCCGACCGCCGAGCTGCTCATCGGTTTCCGCCTGCTCCAGGGCCTGGCCGGGGCCGCGGGGATCGTCATCGCCCGTGCCGTCGTCCGCGACCTGTACGAGGGCGTGGAGATGGCGAAGTTCTTCTCCAGCCTGATGCTGATCTCCGGGGTGGCGCCCATCGTCGCCCCGCTCATCGGCGCGCAGGTGCTCCGCTTCGCCGACTGGCGCGGCGTCTTCGTCGTCCTCGCCGCCGTCGGCCTCGCCCTCACCCTCCTCGTGTGGCGCCGCCTGGACGAGACGCTGCCGCCGGAGCGGCGGCACACCGGCGGCGTCGGCGCCGCCCTGCGGACCATGCGCGGCCTGCTCGCGGACCGCGTCTTCGCCGGGTACGTGCTGGCGGGCGGCTTCTCCTTCGCGGCGCTGTTCGCGTACATCGCGGCCTCGCCGTTCGTCGTCCAGGAGATCTACGGGGCCTCCGCGCAGACCTTCAGCCTGCTGTTCGGCCTGAACTCCGTCGGCCTGATCGTCATCGGGCAGGTCAACGGCAAGCTGCTCGTCGGCCGGGTCAGCCTCGACAAGGTCCTGGCCTGCGGGATCGCCGTGGCGGTCGCCGCGTCCGCCGCGCTGCTGCTGATGTCGGCAGGTGTGTTCGGCCCGGTCGGCCTGGCGCCGGTCGCCGCCGCCCTGTTCGTGCTGATGTCCGCGATGGGCCTGGTCCTGCCGAACACCAACGCGCTGGCCCTGATGCGCACCCCGCAGGCCGCCGGGTCGGCGTCGGCGCTGCTCGGCACCTCCTCGTTCCTCGTCGGCGCGGCCGCCTCGCCGCTCGTCGGCATCGCCGGGGAGGGCACCGCCGTGCCGATGGCGGTCGTCCAGGTGTGCTGCTCGCTGCTCGCCGCGAGCTGCTTCCTCGGCCTGTGCCGGCCCTGGCGCAGCCGCGGGGCGGCCGCCGCCGCGTGAGCCGGGCACCGGGGGCGCCGTAAACTTCGGAGGTGAACGCCTCCGCCCCCACCACCGCCGAAACCCTCCGGTCCGCGCTGGCCGGACTCCTCGACGGGCTGCCGCCGAAGCAGGCCGCGGCCGCCGTCGAGCGGCTGATCGCCAACTACCGGGGGCGCACCCCGACCGACGCCCCCGTCCTGCGGGACCGCTCCGACGTGGCGGCGTACGCGGCGTACCGGATGCCCGCCACCTTCGAGGCGGTCCGCTCCGCGCTCGCCGGCCTCGCCGGCGCCGCCCCGGACTGGGCGCCCGCCTCGCACGTGGACGTCGGCGGCGGCACCGGCGCGGCGACCTGGGCGGTCGACGCCACCTGGGACGGCCCGCGCGGGACGACCGTCCTGGACTGGGCGGAGCCCGCACTCGCCCTCGGCCGCGAACTGGCCGGAGCGTCCGGCTCCCCCGTGCTGCGGGGCGCCGAGTGGCGGCGGGCCGTCATCGGGTCGGCCCTCGCCCTGCCCGCCGCGGACCTCGTGACCGTCTCGTACGTCCTCGGGGAGCTCACCCCGGAGGCCCGGCGCGCCGTCGTCGCCGAGGCGGCCCGGGCCGGGCAGGCCGTCGCCGTCGTCGAGCCGGGCACGCCCGAGGGCTACCTGCGCATCCGCGAGGCCCGCGACCAGCTGATCGCGGCGGGCCTGCACGTCGCCGCGCCCTGCCCGCACGACGGCGCCTGCCCGATCGGCATCGGCGAGGACTGGTGCCACTTCTCCGCGCGGGTCAGCCGCTCCTCACTGCACCGGCAGGTCAAGGGCGGCTCGCTGCCGTACGAGGACGAGAAGTTCAGCTACGTCGCGGCGACCCGCTTCCCGGCGGAGCCGGCCGCCGCCCGGATCACGCGAAAGCCGCAGATCCGCAAGGGCCTCGTCCTGCTCGACCTGTGCGGGCCGGAGGGCGAGGGGCTGGTCCGGGCCACCGTGGCCAAGAGGCACGGCGACCTCTACAAGCGGGCACGGGACGCCGAGTGGGGCCGGGAGTGGCCTCCGGCCACGGACTGACGTCCGGGGCCGGAGGCCACTCCCGGCCCCACTCGGCGTCCCGTGCCCGCT
>NZ_RPSE01000921.1:0-250 GCF_003949955.1 Streptomyces sp. WAC05292 | reverse complement strand
TGACTCTCTACCAGGTCCTGGACACGCTCCAGGACCTGCTGAGGTGCTGGACCGGCACCTGCACCACATGCGGTCGGCCCCTGGCCACACGCAGAACCAGACCCAGAACCTAACGAAGCACTACTAGTGACCTGAGTCGGAGATTCATCGTTAGTTGGGCATGAGTCGTCCGGGTCCGAAGATTGCGCCGTTGTCGGTCAGTGATGCCCAGCGAGCGGTGCTGGAGGGCTGGTTACGCCGCCGTACGACG
>NZ_RPSE01000920.1:0-252 GCF_003949955.1 Streptomyces sp. WAC05292 | reverse complement strand
CCACTAATCCCCTCCCGAAGGAGGTTCATCGTTCGACTTGCATGTGTTAAGCACGCCGCCAGCGTTCGTCCTGAGCCAGGATCAAACTCTCCATGAATGTTTACCGGTAATCCGGTGCACACACACGCAGAGCGGGCCAGTCATGGTCGGAATAAGACCGACTGACCACTGCGTCCTCGCTGTGTTGTGTTGCCTGCGAGCGCTACCGGAGCAGCCCCGCAGGTCTTTTTCAAAGGAACCTCATCCACCGAA
>NZ_RPSE01000919.1:0-261 GCF_003949955.1 Streptomyces sp. WAC05292 | reverse complement strand
CCCCACCTCCACCATGGCCGCGGCGAGCTCCACCGGCAGCGGCCCCGCCCCGCCGTACGCCTCGGGCGCGGCCGGCGCGAACAGGCCCGCCGCGGCCAGCCGCTTCCACACCGCCCGGCCCGGCGCGAAGTCCCCCGCAGCCCACGCCCGTACCGCCGCCGGCACGTCCGCGGCCGCCAGCAGGGCGCGCACCGCCCGCGCGAAGTCCGTCTGCTCCTCGGTCGGCAGGAAGCGCATCAGCGGCGGCCCTTCGGCAGGCCG
>NZ_RPSE01000918.1:0-263 GCF_003949955.1 Streptomyces sp. WAC05292 | reverse complement strand
GTCGGAACCGCCGGAAAGGGAAAGCGCGAAAGCGAAAACCCCGGAAAGCGGAGCGCGAAAGACTCTGATAGAGTCGGAAACGCAAGAACGAAAGCCCGGAGGAAAGCCCCAGTAAGTGTTACTGCGGGTGAGTACAAAGGAAGCGTCCGTTCCTTGAGAACTCAACAGCGTGCCAAAAATCAACGCCAGAAGTTGATACCCCGTCCACTTCGGTGGATGAGGTTCCTTTGAAAAAGACCTGCGGGGCTGCTCCGGTAGCACTC
>NZ_RPSE01000917.1:0-268 GCF_003949955.1 Streptomyces sp. WAC05292 | reverse complement strand
GCGGCGCACACCCGGCCCGCCGACCCGACACCAGGCGCACGGCCCAAGCCCGCGACAACCAGCCCGTCCCGGCCCGCAGCCCGCGTGCCTGGCGCGCGGCCTCGGCGCCCGCTGTGCTGCCCGGCATCAGGCGTGCGGCCTGCGGCGCACACCCGGCCCGCCGACCCGACACCAGGCGCACGGCCCAAGCCCGCGACAACCAGCCCGTCCCGGCCCGCAGCCCGCGTGCCTGGCGCGCGGCCTCGGCGCCCGCTGTGCTGCCCGGCAT
>NZ_RPSE01000916.1:0-274 GCF_003949955.1 Streptomyces sp. WAC05292 | reverse complement strand
GAGGCCGCTGCCGCGGTCGAGGCTCCCGCCGCCGTGGCCGAGGCTCCCGCCGCTGCTGTGGAGGCTCCGGCCGTGGTCGAGGAGGCTGCTGCTCCGGCTCCGCGGACGCGCCGCCGCGCCACCCGCGCCACCTCCGCTCCGACCGCCGAGGCCGCTGCCGCGGTCGAGGCTCCCGCCGCCGTGGCCGAGGCTCCCGCCGCTGCCGTGGAGGCTCCGGCCGTGGTCGAGGAGGCTGCTGCTCCGGCTCCGCGGACCCGCCGCCGCGCCACCCGCG
>NZ_RPSE01000915.1:0-274 GCF_003949955.1 Streptomyces sp. WAC05292 | reverse complement strand
TACGAGGACGAGGCGCCCGAAGAGGAGCCCTACGAGGACGAGGCGCCCGAGGAAGAGTTCTACGAGGACGAGGAAGAGGACGAGGCGCCCGAAGAGGAGCCCTACGAGGACGAGGCGTACGAGGACGAGGCGCCCGAAGAGGAGCCCTACGAGGACGAGGCGCCCGAAGAGGAGCCCGACGAGGACGAGGCGACCGAGGAAGAGTACTGCGAGGACGAGGAAGAGGACGAGGCGCCCGAAGAGGAGCCCTACGAGGACGAGGCGTACGAGGACG
>NZ_RPSE01000914.1:0-297 GCF_003949955.1 Streptomyces sp. WAC05292 | reverse complement strand
ACCCCGAGCCGGCCGTCCACCCCGGGCCCCCGGCCCAGCGCCTCGGTCAGCCACCCGCCGACCGCCGCGCCCAGCGCCGTGCCCAGCACGCCCGCCGGGGGCGACGGGGGCGACGGCGGGCCCGCCGCGGCGCCTGCGCCGGCCGGCAACCAGCTCGCGGAGACCGGCTCCTCGACGGCCACGGCCGCGGTCGGCGCGGGCGCGGCCGTCCTGCTCGCCGCGGGGGGCGGCACCCTCTACGCCGTGCGCCGCCGGGCCGACGGCTGAGGACGCCCGTGCTCCACCTCGCACCGCCCG
>NZ_RPSE01000913.1:0-312 GCF_003949955.1 Streptomyces sp. WAC05292 | reverse complement strand
CACTAATCCCCTCCCGAAGGAGGTTCATCGTTCGACTTGCATGTGTTAAGCACGCCGCCAGCGTTCGTCCTGAGCCAGGATCAAACTCTCCATGAATGTTTACCGGTAATCCGGTGCACACATCACGGTGAGCGGGTCAGTCATGTCGGAATAAGACCGGCTGACCACTGCGTCCTCGCTGTGTTTGTTGCCTGCGAGTGCTACCGGAGCAGCCCCGCAGGTCTTTTTCAAAGGAACCTCATCCACCGAAGTGGACGGGGTATCAACTTCTGGCGTTGATTTTTGGCACGCTGTTGAGTTCTCAAGGAACGG
>NZ_RPSE01000912.1:0-312 GCF_003949955.1 Streptomyces sp. WAC05292 | reverse complement strand
GCCCGCAGTCGCCGTCGTGGGGTGCGCACATAGTGACCACGCGCGCACTCCCACTGTCAGCCGGCCCGCAGTCGCCGTCGTGGGGTGCGCACGTAGTGACCACGCGCGTGGTCCCACTGCCAGCCCGCACTCGCCGTCGTCGGGTGCGCGGGAAGCGCCCACGCGCGTGCTCCCGCTGTTAGCCCGCCCGCAGTCGCCGTCGTGGGGTGCGCACATAGTGACCACGCGCGCACTCCCACTGTCAGCCGGCCCGCAGTCGCCGTCGTGGGGTGCGCACGTAGTGACCACGCGCGTGGTCCCACTGCCAGCCCG
>NZ_RPSE01000091.1:0-18665 GCF_003949955.1 Streptomyces sp. WAC05292 | reverse complement strand
CCGGCGGGGTGGCTTCCGGGGCGGGTTCGGCCGGCGGAAGTTCGGGAGCCGGGTCCGGGATCCGCTCCACGGTCAGGTCCGGCGCGGGCTCGACGGGTTGCTGCTCCAGAGGCTCCGGATCCGGGGTCTGCGGCTCTGGGGCTGGGGCGTGGGCGAGGAGGGTGCCGCCGAGGAAGGCGAGGGCGGGCCATCCCGCGACGAGGATCCGCAGCCAGGCCGGGACGTTGTTGAGGTCGAGGAGTCCGGCGGTGGCGATGTTGGCGCCGAGTGAGGCGATGAGGGCGATGGCGAACCAGAGCCAGGCATCGCGGTTCTCCGCGTCCATGCGCATCCGGCGCCAGGCGGCGACCAACAGCAGGTCGACGCTGACCGGGTAGGCCCAGGCCTTCCATCCGTCCTGTCCGGCCGCGACAGCGAGGTCGTGGAGGTGGGCGAAGGACAGGGCTCCGGCGATGACGGCTTGGATGAGTACGGCGTCGAAGCGCAGGGTGCGTAACACGAGGCCGCTTCCTTCCTGGGTCAGGCGGTGCCGGTGCCGAGGCAGTCCAGGCACAGCGCGGTCTGAGTGGCGCCGATCTCCCGGCGCTTACGCCCGACCCGGACCGTCGCGGTGGTCTCTCCGGTGCCGGCGCAGGTGCCGCAGGGCGGCGGGGCGGACGCGGGCTTGGCCGTGCGGCGGCGCGGGGCCGGGGTCTTCTTCGTGGTGGGCATGGGGTTCCCTTCGGTTTCGGGCATAGGTCGGGTAGGGACCTGGCACGAGACGGTCACGCCGACCGAGGGGGGAAGAGAGCTAGTCCGTCGCCGGGGTCGGCTTCACCAGCGAGGCGGACCCGTTCGCCGCGGCTTCGGCGGGGATGACCGGCCGGTACGGGGCGAGGCCGGGGAGGTCCGGGGTCAGGTGCGCGAACTGGGTGCAGATCGCTGCGGCTTCGTCCGCGCTCAGCTCGGGGGTGCGGATGCGGGACCAGCCGCCGGAGGAGTCGCCGGCGACCGCGACGCCGGGCATGTCCGGCGGGATCATCGTGACGGCCAGGACCGCGTCCGGGGCGATGTCTCCGATGCCCATGTCTGCGGTCTGCTTGTCGTTGACGCGGTGGACGGTCCGGCCGGTGAGCTGGGCGCGAAGGGTGGTGGCGCCCTTGCCGAGGTCGGAGCCGAAGCGCTGGCCGCAGATCTCCATGTAGAGGCCGGCGGCGCGGGCCATCTGGCCGAGGCGGATGAGCTGAGTGACCATCCGGTCCCGGCGTTCTTCGTCCTTCTTCCCCGCCACGAGGAACAGCTCGGCGATCTCGTCCACCAGGAGCACGATCGGTACCGGCCGGACCTCTTCCGGCAGATCCCAGATGTCGCCGGCCCCGTGCTCGCTGAGCAGGTCGAAGCGGGACTCCATCTCGTCCACGAGCGCATCCAGCAGCCCGGAGGCTTCCTCCGGCGTCACAGCGAGCGCCGACAGGCGGGGGGCGTAGCGGCGCTGTTCGACACCGCGCTTGCAGTCGATGCCGACCAGGGCGACCGGAAGGCGGGCGAGTCCGGTGATCAGGTTCCGCTGGTACATGGACTTGCCCGACTGGTTCGCGCCGAGCGTCAGCGCGTGCGGAACCTTGAGGTAGTCGCGGACGAACGCGGTGCCGTCCTCGCGGAGCGCGACCGGGACCGTCATCGGACCCGACGGGCGCTGGCGCGGCATCTTCACCCGACGCAACACGTCGTAGCCGGTCATCCGCAGCTCCACGAACCCGGGGCGGGTGGCGACCACGGCGACGGAGTGGACGCCCCAGGCGTGCCGCAGCCGCTCCGAGGCCGCCATCACGTCCGCGGGCTCCAGTCCGGCCGGCAGTCGCAGGGTGACCTTCATGCCGGTCGAGGAGCCCCGCACCCGGCGGATCTTCGGCGGTACGGGCTGGACGTCGCTGCGGCGGGCGATGTTGCGGACCAGGAACGCCCGCAGGCGGGACGGCTGGACCGTCAGCCCGCACACGTCCATCGTCGCCCGGTACGTCACCGCCAGCCGCACCCGTGCCATCGGTAGCCCCGCCAGCGTCCAGTAGACGCGGGGAGCGCGGGCCTTCGCGTATCCGAGACCACCGCCCGCACCGGCCAGGGGGAGGCCGACCTCCCATAAGGTCGTCAGGTCAGCCATGGTCAGGCCCCGACGGTGAGGGCGACGGCGCGGAACGAGATGCCGTGCCGGGTCTGGCCGTTGAACGTGTTCTCCCAGTCCCGGGCCTTCAGGCCGATCACCGAGACCGGCATGCCCGGCATCAGGCCCTCGGGGAGACCGGTCTCCGGGACGGTCACCTGGTAGAGGTTGCCCTCCCCCTCGTCCGAGATCAGCAGGCCCACCGTGGACAGACCGGCACCGGTCTCCCGGTCGACGGCCCGCTCACCGGTCTGCTTGCTCACGAGCTTGGGCGTCGGGGCGGTCGCGATGAACACGACGGCGGTCGAAAGGTCGATCTTGAAGGACGGCATCAGCGCTCCACGTTTTGTCGAGGCAGCCCAGGAGAGGGCCGCCAGGCTCGCTGTCCTAGGACTGCGAGCGGCCTGAGTTGATACTGAGCCCGCAGTCCTAGGACTGTCAACGGGTTCGAGGATGCCAACAGTCCTAGGACTGTGTTTGACTGGAATTCGTCGAGAGGGGTTCGAGATGGCGCCCAAGTGGCGGGAGCTGGCAGACAAGCTGGCCGAGCAAATCAAGAGAGGGGACTACCAGCCGGGCCAGCGGTTGCCGCAGATCAGAGAGCTGGTCGAGGCCGGCGAAGGCTCCAAAGCCACGGTGCACGCCGCCTACAAGGCGCTGGAAGCGGAGGGCTTGGTGACCTCCTCTCGAGGTCACGGGACCATCGTGCGCCAGCAAGTTCCGCTCAAGCGGCTTGGCATCGCTCGATACGACAAGGCCAAGTGGCGCGACGGCGACGAGGTTGCGTTCATCGCGGATCGGGTGGCCTCAGGGCGGGCCTACCGTCGTAACGAGCAAACACAGACAGTCAGCCTGGTCGAGGCGTCGCCTGATGTAGCAGCAGCACACGGACTCGAAGCCGGCGCTCCCGTCTACGCCCGCGCGCGGCTTGTCAGGGAAGGTGACCAACCCACGCACTCGCTGACCAGCTACTACCGGCCTGATCATGTTGAAGGAACCCGCATCGTCGATCCGACACCTGGCCCGGCCGGCCGGGGCGGCGGATTTCGCGTCCTTTACGACGCGGGTTACGAGATCGATCACATGAAGGAGCGACTGTTCGCCCGTACGCCCACCGCGGATGAAGTGAAGCTTCTACAACTTCCGCCCGGTGAACCCGTGGTCGAGCTGCATCGGACGACGTACACCGCTTCCGGCACAGTGGTCGAGTTCGCCATTGGGATCCACGCCGCTTCGCGCTTCGCGTGGGAATACGACTTCAAGGTCCCGGACTCCGCCAAGGACAGGGAAGGCCAGGAGTGATTTCAGCGCAGAACTGGGCAGACACGCATCGCCTCTGGGACTACCACCAGATGGGGCACACGGCCCGACCGTGCTCGGTGGCGATCGGCCTCGGGAGTCATGATCTGGGCGTGGCCGACACCGCAGTCGACCTCTACAAGCAGGGCATGGCCCCGCTCTTGCTGTTCACGGGGGCGACGAGTCCGACGACGCGGGACCGCATGCCCCGCGGCGAAGCCGTCCACTACCAGGAGCGGGCGATCGAGCTCGGTGTCCCCAGGTCGGCCGTCCTGGTGGAACCGCGTGCCCGCAACACCGGCGAGAACATTCGCTTCTCTCGGGAACTGTTGGCAGGAGCCGGCATTGGCGTGACTTCCATCCTGCTGATCAGCAAGCCCTACGAGGAACGGCGGGCGTACGCCACGGCGCGGAAGCTGTGGCCCGAAGTCGAGATCGTCAGCGCTTCCAGCCCGATGACGCTCAAGGAATACGTCGACGTCATTGGGGACGCTCGCCTGGTGATCGACATGCTTGTCGGCGCCTTGCAGCGGTTGCTGATTTATCCGGAGCAGGACTTCATGATCAGCCAGCCGGTGCCCCAGGAGGTGCTGGGCGCGTACGAACGCCTGTGCCATGCGGGTTTCACAAGTCGCCTCATCCGAGATGAGGAAGGTCAAGGCCTCAGCCATGCACGGCGATGACGAGCGACGGCGTACACCGAGTCCACCTGTTCCGGGGTGAACTTGCCAGAGAGCGGTCCGAGAGCCGCGACGTCGCGATCCTGATAGACCCGGACGGCGTACTGCGTGGCAGCTCGCCGTAAGGACTCCACCCCCACGAACACAAGCACCGGCTCAACAGGCACCTCGAAGTCGCAGTACCGCTCTAAGACCCCCCGAACGTAGTCGGCCTCGGCCTTGCTCGCTGCTGCGTAGGGGTGGGGCTTCCCTCCGTTCACCTTGACCATCGCGTCGCCCACCCAGACCGAGGCACCTCGATGAGTCTTGGTGTTGATGCTGAACACTCCACCAGGACCGATCAGCAGGTGGTCGATGTCGCCGCCATTGTTCTTCTGGATGCCGTGAAGAACCCGCCAGCCCAACGAAGAGAGGCGCGCGAGTTCTCGACCCACCTTCCGCTCCCCTTCAAGGCCGGTGTACCAGGTGTCCCAGTCGGAAGACTGCCGCAGCAGCTTCGCTTTCACGCGCTCAGCGGTCGAGGGTCCTCGCTCCGCGAGCAGCCCGAGAAGCCGGGCGCCCGGACGGTTCTTCGCAAGGTCCTCGCTGGGGGAGAGGGGCGGTAGGGGTGCCGTCGACCGTGGAGCAAGTTGCCGAAAAGTCGGCGGATACTGCTGGGCATTAGGCAGAGGGCGAGACGCTGAGACGGTGGCGGCCGAGGTTTCCACGGTGAGGCCGTCGCCAAGATGCCTGCGGAGGAGGGCAAGAGCTTCGTCCTGGTACTTCTGAACCTTGATCGTGACGACCTTGGTCGCTCGGTCGGCCCATGCAACAGCAGATCCGTTCGGCAGGTTCACGTACAGCCGATCCCTGCCATGCCGCTGCCACCGGCTCACAGTCAGCTCGCTCATCTGCCCTCCATGCATGCCACCCCACGTACATGCCAACAGCCAAGAGCCGCGCCAGCAAGACCGCCAGCATCAGAGCGAGCTGTTACAGGTTTCTCTACCTCATCAAGCACCCGGCTGCGCTCCGCTCCGCCGGGCGGGCTTCCCGGCTCCGCTCCGCGCGACGCTCCTGCCTTCGGCCCGCTCCGCGCGCGCTGCGCCGACGCCCGCCCCTGCAAGGCGGGATAGGCCCAAGGGCATGCGGCAGTCCCCTACGGGCCGCCGGGTCCATCTGTCACCGACATGCCTCCGGCGGGGGCCTCAGGCTCCGGGATGGCGGGGGCGCCGTTCGCGGGTGCCGGCCCGTGGATGGCTGAGGCGGGGAACTCCCATCCCGTCTGCCATCAGCCCAGGGCAAGCCGAGCAGACACGGCACCGGGCGTCCAGGTCATTCGTCCAGTTGGGCGCTCCACCTGGACGCCCGGCACCGCGCCTGCTCTACATGCCATGGGCCGACGGCAGACGGGATGGGAGTTGGGGTGGGTGGTGGGCGGGCCCACGCTCCGATACCACGGCCCTACCGGCCTGCAGGTCAAGGCACTTGAGAGACCGTCATCGCGGCGCGTTGTCGGTGTCGCACGCTACGCTTATAAAAATCGCTCCTCATGTGAGGGGGCGTTCCTATAACCCCTAGGGAGGGGTGCGTGATCGGGAACTCCTGGGCCAGGCCTGATGAGCACGGCGGCCACGACGAGCAGCTTGCAAAGCTGGGCCTCAAGTACGAGTACTTCGAGCAGCTGATCAGGGAGGGCGAGGAGGCCCGGGCCGCCGCAACGAAGGACGACGCGAACAATGCAGCCGGGACCTTCGACTACTTCGCCAGGGTGCGCACCCTGAGGAACCTGCTCAGGACCGAGGAGCAGTGGCACCGCTACGACCCCAAGCAGTCCCCCCTCACAGTCAACCCCGACAAGACCATGGGTATCGGCGTACTGCTCGGAGACGCCCGCACAGGCCTCCCCGGCAACCCACAGCCTCGGAGCCACCGTCCGGCCGGCGTCGCGAAGGAGTCGCTGATCGCCCGGAACCAGGACATCGACCCCGGACTCTTCCCAATGCCGCTGGCCGAGGAGGAGCTCGCGGCCCAGCGCAATGAGGACGAGTACGCCAACATGACGACGTGGTACCTGCTGACCTTCCGCTACAGCGCGAGGAAGCAGGGGTTCATCGAGGTGCGGAGCGAGCTGTCTCTGCCCAGTAGGGTTGGCCCTCGCGGCAAGATCGACAGCTGGGACCGCAGGATCCTCCTGCCTGCCATCCGCTTCAAAAAGACGTTCGATTACCCTGATGGCGACACCGGCTTCGACGTTGCCGTCGAAGAGTGGTGAGATAGGGGCGAAGCGGGCATACGTGAGGGTGGCGGTAGTAGATGGTTTCTTCGTCGCGCATCGCCATCGCTCGCAAGCGGAGAGGGCTCACTCTCGCAGAACTCGGCGAACGCGCGGGAGTGAGCCTCCAGAGCTTGTCGAACTACGAGACTGGGCGCACCGATCCCGCTAGCGAGACATTGGCGAAAATCTCGGCAGCCTTGGACTTCCCTGAGTCCTTCTTTCATAAGCCGCGTATCGAGCTGCTCCCCCTGGAGGCGGTGTCATTTCGTGCGCGCAGCAAACTGGCCGCAGCACCCAGAGATGCCGCTCTCGCCGCAAGCACTCTGGCTTTGGAGCTTAACGAATGGATTTCCAGTCGCTATAAGCTGCCTACATCTCACGTCCCCACGCTGGGACGACTCGATCCAGAATCTGCAGCCGACGTCCTGCGGGCCCGGTGGGATCTAGGCGATGCTCCAATTTCAAACATGGTACATTTGGTTGAATCCCGGGGCATTCGAGTTTTCTCGCTCCCGCCAGAATTTTCCGATGTTGACGCTTTCTCATTTTGGCGCAACGGGACTCCTTTCATCTTCTTGAGCACATTGAAGAGTGCGGAAAGAGGGAGATTCGACGTTGCGCACGAGCTAGGCCACCTCGTGCTCCACGGCGAGGAGCGGGAACTATACGGGCCAGCTGCCGAGAAAGAGGCAAACGCGTTTGCCAGCTCGTTCCTCATGCCGCGATCGAGCGTGATCAACATCATGCCCGACTCTCCCCTACCTTCCCAAATCATCGCCGCCAAGCGCGTATGGAAGGTTGCAGCTATGGCTCTGACTTACAGGCTGCATGACCTAGGGATTCTTTCAGATTGGCACTACAGGAAAGCCTGCGTGGAGCTGAGCAAAAAGGGATATCGGTCATCAGAGCCGCAGGGAATGCCGGGGCGCGAGAAATCTCAACTCCTGGAGAAGGTTTTCCATATGGCGCAATCCAAGGGAATCTCTTTGCGTCACGTGGCAGACGAGCTCGATGTCACCGCGCAGGAACTGAGTAGCTGGATATTTGGCCTAGTCGTTACCGTTCGCGCGGGGTCTGGCCGCCCTACTGCAAAGCCGACATCTTCGAGAGCCCGTCTCACAGTTGTCCGCTGAAGCAGCAATTTCCCGTGATCAAGAATCTGCACCCGCGGCAGCAGGGGTCCAGCTTTGGTAGGCCACGCGAGAGCAGCCAGCGGAACGCACTGGTGCAGTGACGGCCCGGCTTGTCTGACCGCTCCGGCTGTGCCAGACGCGTGCCAGGTAAGGCGGGGAACGGCGGTCAACGGCGGGTGCCAGGGCGAGCCCCAGGGTTCCCCCTGGCACCCGTTCTCGCTGGTCACACGTTGGACGAGGCGTGGAGGATCGGTGATTCCCAAGCTTATAGCGCGGGTTCGATTCCCGTCATCCGCTCCACGACAAAGCCCCAGGTCAGCGACCTGGGGCTTGTTTGTTGTCCAGACCTCTCAGGCCTCGCGCGCTCTTCGCGTGCCACCGGCACCCGCACTCCGCGAGCCGCCCAAGGTGCCGCTTGACCTCGACAGAGAGGAAGGGCGGCAGGTCACCCGCGCACACACCGGCCGCTGGACTCGGAGTCGCCCTCGATGGAAGATCTTCGGTTTCGAGCAGGGCTCTTAATGACAAGTAATCCTTGCGATTTATCGGCGTGGGGTCCACACTCTTCCCATGACCGGCAAACCCCGCACCCGAGCTCCGCAGGCCACTCTGACCGACAGGCAGAAGCTCGAACTGGACCGGGCGAAGAAGGCAGCCGACGACGCCGTCGCGCACTTCCGTGAGACCGCGGGGCGTATCGCCGTAGACCTCGGCCGCGGCGGAGCTCCGGCCGTCGCCAGGCACATGGAGTGGACACCCCAGTACGCGTCCGCCCTCGCCGCCGCCTACAAGGCCAAGCGGGCCGCCCAGGGCAGCGGGAGCGAGGAGGTGGCGGCATGACGACCGCCCCCAGGCCGTCAGGCATCCCGCCCATGCCCGAGCGGAACACGAAGGCGTTGCGCGCCGCGATCGCCGAGCACACACCGCAGCTCCTCGCCGACTTCGACACCCACTGGAAGTGGGCCATCGGCGACGCTCACGACATCGCCCCGGTGCCGGCGTTCCTCGCCCAGTGGTGGGCCGAGTTCGCCGTCGCCCGCGATCCCGCGCTCGACCGGCACATCCACGATCTGGAAAGCCGGGCAGCCGACGCGACGACGAACGCCGAAGCCACGCAGTTGCTCACGCAGGCCGCGCACCTTCGGCGCGAGGCGGGGAAGGCGGAGCCCGGCCAGTGAGCGACTTCATGGGGCCGCCCTGGCAGATGGACTGGGTCGATTCGGCCCGAGCCGCCCGCGACTCCCTGCCCAAGCCGGTCCGCGACCTGATCGACGGCATCCGAGCCGAACTGGTCACCGCCGAGGACCCCTGTTCCGTGGCATCGACAACTCCCGGATCTCCCGCCTGGCTGCCGTATCGCGCCGCTTCGGTCGACGGTGCCGAACGGGCTGTACGTCTGCTACTTCGATCACGGCCGGGGCTGGATCCACTACACGTTCACCCGACGCACCGCCGACCCTCAGATCATCGTCGAGGAGGTGTTCTGGCAGTGACCTGTCACTTTCCCGTACACCTGTCCGCTCGGTGGACCAGACAACAGCGCCCTCGGAAATCCAGCCCGCGCGAAAGCCGTGCCACAACGTGTCAGTAGATGCGGTAAACAGCAGTCGACAAGGGGCGGCGGAAGCAGCTACGACGCCGCCGCCAGGGCCCGTTCCCGCAGGTCAGGCGTGATGCACAGGCGCAAGTGCCGAGTGATTCCCAAGCTTGTAGCGCGGGTTCGGTTCCCGTCATCCGCTCCACGACAAAGCCCCAGGTCAGCGACCTGGGGCTTGTTCGTTGTCCAGACCTGTCGGGGTCGTGCGCCGCGGGGCGCTCGCCGATGCGGGCGGCGGGCCGAAGGCCGCCGCCGTCGATGGCGGCGGCCTTGTTCCTCCGGGAGCACGGCAGGTTTTCCCCGGAAGGCGCCCGGACCGTTCAGCGGCCGGGCAGGGCGAGCGTCCCGGCGCTGAGGGCGGCCCGCAGGACGTGGGCGATCTCCTCGGGCTTGAGGTTGATGCCGTCGAGCCCTTCCACGGTCAGCGGGATCTGCTCCAGCGCGTACGCGCCGCGGCCCTCGGCGCTGAACTCGGGACCGGTGCGGTCCTCGAAGGACCAGGTCGCGATGCGGGCGAGATAGAAGAGCTGGCGCTCGTCGCCGGACTCCACGGTGTGGAGGAGGCGGACGATGTCGGCCTTCCCGGCGATCTCCTCGTGGATCTCCCGGTGGAGGGCGGCCTCCCGGGACTCGTCGCTGGGCTCAACGCCGCCGCCGGGGAGAACCCAGTACTCGGGGATGTCGGGCTTCGTACGGCGGATGACCAGCATCGTGTCGTCAGCGGTGACGAGGACGGCGCGGACTCGTTCCTTCATTTCGGTCTGTCTCCTTGCTTGTCGGCGTCCCAGTTCAGCAGCCGGCCGCCGTCGACGTGGACGGATTGCCCGGTGATGGACGACGCGGAGGGACCCACGAGGAACGCGACCAGGGCCGCGACATCCTCGGGCCTCGGCTGAGCCGGACTGCGCGAGGGCCGGGTCCGGCCCGCGGTCGTACCATGGAAATTGGATCGAACACGCTCACGTGTGTCGATCCGGAAGGGCGGCCCCGGCGGAGTGAATGCGCTGGGGCCGTTGCGAGCACCGCCTCCATGAGGCGCATGCGCTCGACGTCGATCGACGCGGCGCGCGGCAACATCGGCCTGGCCTGGATGGCGGCTCACCCCCGCCGTTTCAGTGCACGTGTCACGCGAGGTACGCGAGGTGGCCGGCGTGGAGCAGTCGGCCGGCCGGCGCGCCGCCGCCGCCACGACGAAGCCGCCGCCGACCAGCCAGTACTTGATGACCCGAATGGTTCGGGCCGTAGGCGACCGCGCAGCCACGGCCGCGGCCGGGAGCCACGGCAGGCCGCATCTCACGACAACCCCGGCTCCCGCAGGTCCGCCCGTCGCCGCACACTTGTCCGCACGAACGGAAGTACCTCCCCGTATCAGGCCGAAAACGGGCTGATCAGACGTACGCTGGAAGTACCGGAAGTACTTCGAGCACCAGCTTCCACGCAGGTGTCATTTCCGGGGAACACGAGAAACCGGGCTGCCGACGGGCAGCCCGGGGGCAGGTCCGCCATGACCACCACCCTCGACAGGACAGCGAACCGCGCCCTCACCCCAGGACTTCCGGCCCGCTTGTCGCTCACCCCTCAGACCACACTCGCCGGTCAGCTCGACGGCGCCTGGTGGCCCCGTTCACGCGACCTGGCAGCCGAGCTGCCGGCGCTGGCCGACGCCCTCGAAGGACGCTGGGGCCGCATCACCCGTGTCCTGGTGAACCCCGACCGCTGGCCCGTCGTCCCGCACAAGGTCGCCGTCACCGGCCACGTCCTGCACGTGGGCTGGTTCACCGAGCAGGACCCGGACAAGGTCATCCTGTTGTCCTACACGACCGGCCGCTGCGACCTGCTCGTCATTCCGCCCGAGACGGAACCCGCCTCCGCGGCCCGGCTGATGGACGCCGCCGCACTCCCCGGCAGCGTCCTCACCGCGAGCGCGCTCATGTCCGGCGAGGCCGCGACCGGCCGCCGGATGGGGGCGGCACGGAGCAGCGAAGACACCTGGGAGACCGACGGCGGGGCCGCCTCAGCGCCCCAGCCGCACCCGGCGGCGCACCCCGTCGTCGCGGCGCACCCGGTCGTCGGCGCGCGGATGATCCCGCTGCCGCTGCCGGGACGCACCGGGAGGTGAGGACATGGAGACCGTGATCACGCTCGTGGCAGCCGCACTTCTGATCGCGCTCGGCACACGCCTGATCCACCGGCTGAACGCCCAGCACGACGCACGCATAGCGGCCCACCACTTCGACGGCCCCTACCCCTCCCTCAGCCGTCCCCCCGGCCACGGCAACCCCAGACCGCCCGAGCGAATCACCCATCGCCGGCCTACGGACACCCGGCCCTGACCTCAGACCACTCCTCCGACCGAAGGCCGCGGGCAGGGAACTGGACACCAGGGACAACCCACCCGTCGGCCTCTCGCTTTGCCCGAACGGAGCACGCCGTCTTGCACCCCACCGAGAGCGGGCCCCTGCGGCAGGGGGGGGACACGCCGAGATCCGTATCGTCTCGGCCACGCCCGAGGCCGCCCGCGCGGTCGCCGAGGTGATCCGCCGGTGCTTCGCCGGGGCGGAACAGCGCAGCTACCCCGCGCCGGGCGGCGGCACACGGCTCCACCTCACCGTCGACACCCTGACCGCCGCCGGACAGGCCCGCACCTGGCTCGCCACCAGCAGACCGCCCACCGGCCCCGGCCCCCACACCGAGGAACCCCGACCGGCCACGAACGACACCACGACGACAGGACCACGCACCATGGCGACACTCCACGAGCGGCAGCGGTACCGCCGACAGATCCTCCAGGCCCTCTACACGGCCGCCGAAGGCAACCGCCTGCTCGGCATCACCGGAGCCGCGCTCAACCACGACCTGCGCATCCCGGAGCAGGATCTCGCCGCCGCCTGCTCCTACCTCGCGGGCGAGAGACTGGTCACCGTCGACTGGGAGCCGGGAAACACACCTGCAATGGTCTCGCTCACCCACCAGGGCATCCGCCTCATGGAAGCGGAGGAGGAAGAAGAGGGCGACTGAACCGGGTTCGCCTCCGGACCTGGCGGGCCCGGAAGGCCCGGGGAGGGCGTCGCCGGCCGCCTGCCGCCGGTGCCGCCGCACGGTGGCCGGGTGGCGTGACCTGAGGCCGGGAAGCATCCTGGAGGCCACATCGCTGGTGCGGGCCGCTCCGGTACCCGGTCACCGCGCGACCGCGGCACCCGCCCCGTACGGCAGGACCGAACGAGGTCATCGCCGCTCGGTTGGAGGCAACGGGATGACCGTCGGACGGCTCGGGGAACCCGATCGCGCGGAGAGCTTCGGGGAGGGACTCCTGGGTGCGATCCTGGACCGGGCACACGATCTGCCTCCAGACCGGGTCGGGCTGGTCGTCGCCGAGACGGTGGGCCGGTTGAGCGGCAGGAATCCGCAGATCCTGCTCCAGGACTATCAGCAGCAGAGGCTCGTTCCCCTGCTCGCCGAAGGGCTGACGGGCGGCGAGCCGCTGTCCATCGACGGCTCGGATGCCGGCAGGTGTTTCCTCACGTCGCTCCCGGTCGAGCTGGCGACGGCCGACGGAGTACGCGTCCACGCACCGCTGCTCGGCGGCGGTGACCAGGCCGGGGTCCTTGCCGTCACCCTGGACACGGTCGACGACGACGTCCGCCGCATCCTGCGCCGGATCGCGGGCCTGGTCGCCGACCTCCTGCAGACCAAGAACGACTACACCGACCTCTTCTTCCGCACACGCCGCAGCGAGCCGATGAACGTCGCCGCGGAGATCCAGTGGTCGCTCCTGCCGCCGCTGACCATGACCATGCCGCGCGTCGCCGTCGCCGGAGTCCTGGAACCCGCCTACGACGTGGCCGGCGACAGCTTCGACTATGCCCTCAACGCCGACACCCTCCACCTCGCCATGATCGACGCCATGGGGCACGGCCTGGACGCGGCCACGATGGCCACCGTCGCCATCGGCGCGTACCGGCACGCCCGCCGCATCAGCGTCGAGCTGTCCGAGATCTACCTCTTCATGGATCGGGCGGTGGCCGAGCAGTTCGCCCCCGACCACTTCGTCACCGCCCAGATGATGCGCCTGGACACGACCACCGGCCGTCTCCAGTGGGTCAACGCGGGACACCCCGCCCCCGTCCTGATCCGCGAGCACCGTGTCATGGGCCGCCTGGACAGCCCCACCACCCTCCCCGTCGGCTTCGGAGGGGCACAGCCACAGGTCAGCAGTGTGGTACTCGAACCGGGGGACCGCGTCCTCTGCTTCACCGACGGCCTCGTCGAGGAACACGAGAGCGGGCAGGAGGAGTTCGGCGAGGACCAGCTTATCGACTGGGTGAACCAGCTGGAGAAGACGGACCGAGGCGTCCGCGCGGTGGCGCGGGACCTGTCCCACACGCTCAGGAGAGCACGCGGCGAAGCCACCTCGGACGACGCCACTCTCGTCCTGGTCGAGTGGCGCGGCTGATCCGCCGCCGTGCCACAACGTGCCGGCAGAGGCGGTCAGCAGCGGAACAGCAAGGGAGCCGAAGACGCGGCGAAGAAGCGGCGCCAGACTGGCGCTCCCGCAGCTCAGAAGCTGTTTGCGGCCCCAAGTGCCGGGGCCTCCGGCCAAGAGGTCGGCGAAGCGTGGCACACCGGCCTTCGCGAGTCGGATGAGGGGCCGCCGAACGTCGCCGCCTTTGGCGGTGGTCTCCGGCTGCGGGCCGGTAGGCCACTGCGGCGCGCGGCCCCCAGATGCATGACATCCGGTCGGAAGGATGGGTCGAGGCCCCGCCGGTTTGCCGCTCTAGCATGTGAGTTGTCTCATGTGCAGAGACTTTGCCTTTCCGTTACCCGATGCTTACGATCATGTTTTGAACAGTTCATCGGGGGAGGGTGGCTGCTTTGCACACCATGGAGTCCCGTCGCGCGTCCAGCGCCGTTCGAGTGCCTGACCAGCACGCGGAACGGGACGCGCACAGCGCGGGGGCCTGCGACTGCACACTACTGCGCGGCGCCGTCAATGATCCACGGGGGATCGAGACACTGACCGGGCGCGAGCGACAGGTGCTCACGCTGCTCGGACACGGCATGCCCAACCGGCTCATCGCCCGGCGGCTGGGCATCGTGGAGCGGACCGCGAAGGCACATGTGGCCAGCATCGTGGAGAAGCTCGGCGTCAGTTCCCGGCTCGAAGCCGCACTGATGGCCCATCTGCACCATCCGCTCATCTGCACCGGGGACATTGTCCCAAGGGACACCTCACCAAGGGCCAATACCCTTGCCACGGCGCATGGTTGTTGACTGGGCGACGTCCGCCGGAACCAGAGGCGGGCGTTTCCAATGATCGGGAGAGCGCGATGCAGAAGATCGAGAACGTCAACATCATGGAGCTCGTCGGTGGCTTCGAGGCCTACGCCGACGCCGCCGAGCTGAACTTCGAGGCGTCGGCCGACGCCCCGGCGATCACGCCGACCCTCACCACCATCGCCTACACCAAGGTGAGCGTCGCCGCCGGCACCGCTTCCTGGAAGTACAGCTGCTGATCGGGCAGTAGAGGCGGCCGGCAACGGCTGAACCGAGCGGTCCTGGGCGCGGGCAAGGCGCCCAGGGCCGCCCCGGCCCATGCCCGGGGTCCGACCCGGGCAGGGCACCGCCCATTCTTTCCCACCTTCGTCCTTTCCTGCCCTTCCTCTTCCGTGACTCCCGGAGGTCCGGCGATGAGCCGCAGTGTCTCTGTTCTCCTGCCCATCGTCCCGACCCGCGCGGAGCAGGCGGCGCCGTTCGCCGCGTTCGTGCAGTGGCGGGGAGCGCGGGCACTCTGGCAGGGACAGGTGCTCCTCAACGAACAGCACCAGATCCTCGCCCAGTTGAGCGGAATGGGTCTGCGCGTCCCGTTCGGGATCGGTGTCTCGCTGATGCCTCTGCGCCATCCCGTCCAGGCCGCCATCGAGGCCCGCACCCTCGCCGCGGCGTCCGGTCATCCGGTCACCGCCGGATTCGGCCCGGGTGCACGCGCCTTCCAGGCGATGGCGCTCGGCGAGCCCTACAAGAGCCCGCTGACGGCCTGCCGTGAATACCTGACCATCGTCCGCGGACTGCTGGACGGCGACGAGGTCGACCAGCGCGGCACCTACTTCTCCTACTCCGGCTCCATCCCGCGCTCGCCCGCACCCCCGGTCGAGGTGGGCCTCGGGGTGCTGCGCCCGGGCATGGCCCGGATCGCCGGGGAGACCGCCGACGTCGCGATCACCTGGCTCACCCCGCCGTCGTACGTGCGCGACGTCATCGTCCCCGCGCTGCGCGAAGGAGCCGAAGCCGTGGGGCGGCCCGCGCCGCGTGTCGTGTCCATCGTTCCCATGGCCGCCGCGGCCGACGGCAGGAACACCCTGGCCGTCCTCGGCGCCGGCAGCTCCGACCACTTCGCCGCGCCGCACTACCGGGACATGCTGACCCGTGCCGGCGTCGAGGTGGACGGTGAGGACCCGTCGGCGACCGCCGCGAGCCTGCTCGCCGCGGGGGGAGCCCTCACCGGCGACCCCGCGGAGATGGCGGCCGGTATCGCCGCGTACCACGCGGCGGGCGCCGACGAGGTGGTCCTCAACAACGCCGGACTCGGGATGACGGAGGGACCGCGGGCCGTCCTGCGCGACCTGGAGGCGCTGTTCAACGGGAACGGCTGGTAGCCGCCATGACCGACCCCACCGACCCCACCCAGCGCACCGGGGACACCGGCTCCGCCGCACGCACCGAGCCCGCCGGGCTCGGTTTCACCCGGCTCCTCTTCGTCGCCACCGGCTCCGTCTCCGCCGCCGAACTGCCCTCCTGGATCACCTGGCTGCGCGCCACCCACCCCGCCCTGGAGATCCAGACCGTCCTCACCCGCAGCGCCCAGCGCTTCGTCACGCGCGAGGCCCTCAACCTGCTCACCGGCCGCCGCACCCTGGTGGACGCCTGGCCGGACGAGCCCGTGCTGCGCGCCCCGCACGTCGACCTGACCGCCTGGGCCGAGGCCGTACTCGTCTACCCCTCGACGTTCTCGTACACCGCCCGCCTCGCGCTCGGCCTCGCCGACAGCCCCTCGCTGCTGACCGCGCAGTGCACGGCGGCACCCGTCGCCGTCGCCCCCGCGCTGCCGCCCGGCGGCGCCCGGAGCCATGCCTACCGCCGCCACGCCGAGGCCCTCGCGGAGCGCCCCAACTGCGTCGTCGTGCCGCCCGTGCCCGCGCTCAGCCTGACCACCGGGCGCACCGACAGCTGGGCCCCGGCCCCGCTCCCCGACGTGGTGGACGGCCTCGCCGCGCTGCACCGCGGCATCACGGCGGAGCCGGCGCCGTGAGCGGCGTCGTGGTCGACGCCTTCGCGACAGGCCTGCTCTCCACCACCGTCACCGCCCTGCCCGACGGCGGCCACCGCTGGCTGCGCCGGCCCGGTGCGGGGGCCCCGGAGGCCTTCGCGCCGCTCACCGCCGGCCTGCGCGAGCTCGTCGAGCAGATTTCCCCCGGCCCGGGTGCCCGCCTGCTGACCGGGGACCCCGCGCCGGACGGCGCCCGGACGTACGCCGCCCCCGGCCCGTACTCCGTGGCCCACTGGCTCATCGCCGGGGGTGGTCCGCATGCCGTCCCCGGCGGCCGCAGCGCGCTCACCGGAACCCTCAGGGAGGTCGGGGCGCTGCTCGCCGCACTCCACGGCCGGCCCGTCCCCGAGGAGGCCCGGCGGCCCGCGCGCGCGGCCGTCCGGCTCCACGCCTGGCTGTCCGGCCGTACCACCGCCGGCGGAGCCACCGCCGCGGACCTGCTGGGCGAGGCGGCCGTCGCCCCCCTGCTCGCCTGGGTGACGCAGGCCCTCGCCCCCGCGGACGGCCACGTCCTGTCACACGGCGCGCCGGGCCTCGGCTCGCTCCTTCCCGCCGCCGGAGCCGCACCGGCGGTGCTGCTGACGGGCGAGGACCTGTGCACCGCCCCGCCCCATTTCGACCTGGGCTGGCTCGCCGGGGAACTCCTGGAGTTCCGCTGGCTGCTGGGCGCCGCCGCCGACCCGCAGGTCTGGCAGCAGCTGCTGGACGCCCTCTTCGACGGCTACGGCGGCGACGCCGCGGCCGCGCGTGAGGGCCACCTGCACGGCACCGCCCTGCGCGTCGCGCTCCACGCGCACGACACGGCTGCGTACCTCCCGGCCTCGACCGGCCACGCCCGCCTGTACGGCCTGCTCGCCTCCACCCTCACCGAGGAGGCGGCCGCATGAGCGACGGCACGGGCATACGCAGGCTGACCCTCGGCAACGGGCTGCGCGTACTGATCGACACGACCGGCGCGGGGGGCCTGACAGCGGTCTCGGTGCACTACGGTGTCGGCTTCCGCTCGGAGCCCGAGGGAAGCGCCGGCGTCGCACACCTGCTGGAACACATGATGTTCGAGGGCAGCGAACGCTTCCCCGACCGCGCCTACTTCGCCGGCCTCCTGGCCGCCGGCGGATCCGCCGAGGGCACCACCCACCAGGACTACACGGACTACGTCCACGTCGTTCCCGCCACGGCCCTGGAGCGCGCGCTGGCCGCCGAGGCCGACCGGATGCGCGCCCCCCGCTTCACCGCGGACGCCCTCGCCGAGCAACTCACCGGCATCGAGGCGGAGATCAAGGCCGCCGTGTACGACGCTCCGCTCGGCGGCCTGCCCTGGCCCCTGCTGCCCGCCCTGCTCTACGACCGCTGGGCCAACACCCACGACGGCTACGGCGACCTGCCCGGCCTCGCCCGCCTGACCCCCGAGGACTGCGCCGGGTTCTTCCGCGAGCACTACGCCCCCGGCAACGCCGTCCTCACGGTGAGCGGCGCGGACGACCCCGATCAGGTCGCCGCCCTCGTCACCCGGCACTTCGCCGCGGTCCCGGCCGGACCCGGCCGGCCCGGGACGGCGCACCGCCCGGTCCTGGCCGAGCCCCCGCTCACCGCGGACCGGGTGAGCGTACGGACCGTGCCCGGCGGTGGCGCCGTCTGCCTCGGCTACCGGTTGCCCGACCCTGCGACCGACCTCGACGGCTACCTCGCCCGGCTCGTGGCGGCCCGGCTGCTGGCCGTGCCGCCGGTCGACGCGGGCTGCGGATTCTTCGGCCCGCTGGACGCGCTCGACCCCGACACCCTCGTCGTCACCCTGCCCGCCGCCGACGAGGACGGGGTGCGGGCGGCGCTGCACCGCGTCGACGAGGCGCTGCGCGCCATCGCGGACGCCGCGGAGGTCGCCGACGCCGAAGTCCGGCAGGCGGCCCGGCGGCTCGCCGACGACCACCTGCGCGCCCATCACGGGCCGGGGCCCCGGGCCCGCGCGCTCGGCCGGCTGGAGATCCTCTTCGGCGAGCCGGCCCTCCTCGACGAGCTGCCCGCCCGCCTGCGGGCCCTCGGCGCCGGCGAGGTCCGCGCGGCCGCCGCTGCGCTGGCCGCGGGACACCGGGCGGTGCTGGCGCTGCTCCCGGGCGGCACACCGGTCCCCTTCCGCGGCCTGGGCACGTCCGTCCGCGCCGTCGCCCCGGTTCCCGCGCCCCCCACTCGCGCCACCGCCACGGCCACCGGCACCACAGCACCCGCTGCCTCTTCCGT
>NZ_RPSE01000911.1:0-314 GCF_003949955.1 Streptomyces sp. WAC05292 | reverse complement strand
CCACTAATCCCCTCCCGAAGGAGGTTCATCGTTCGACTTGCATGTGTTAAGCACGCCGCCAGCGTTCGTCCTGAGCCAGGATCAAACTCTCCATGAATGTTTACCGGTAATCCGGTGCACACACACGTAGAGCGGGCCAGTCATGGTCGGAATAAGACCGACTGACCACTGCGTCCTCGCTGTGTTGTGTTGCCTGCGAGTGCTACCGGAGCAGCCCCGCAGGTCTTTTTCAAAGGAACCTCATCCACCGAAGTGGACGGGGTATCAACTTCTGGCGTTGATTTTTGGCACGCTGTTGAGTTCTCAAGGAACGG
>NZ_RPSE01000910.1:0-323 GCF_003949955.1 Streptomyces sp. WAC05292 | reverse complement strand
CGCCCCACCGCAAGGGAGCACCCGCCATGAGCATCGTCGTCACCGGAGCCACCGGAGCCCTCGGCCGCGGGGACCCGGCGCAGCAGCTCCTCGACGACGAGGCGGCCGAGGGCTCCGGTGGCTCCGGCGACGACGATGCTCATGGCGGGTGGTCCCTTGCGGTGGGGCGCGGGGCGTCTCCCCGGCTCCCGCCCCGCGCCCCACCGCAAGGGAGCCCCCGCCATGAGCATCGTCGTCACCGGAGCCACCGGAGCCCTCGGCCGCGGGGACCCGGCGCAGCAGCTCCTCGACGACGAGGCGGCCGAGGGCTCCGGTGGCTCCGG
>NZ_RPSE01000909.1:0-334 GCF_003949955.1 Streptomyces sp. WAC05292 | reverse complement strand
CGCAGAGCGGGCCAGTCATGGTCGGAATAAGACCGACTGACCACTGCGTCCTCGCTGTGTTGTGTTGCCTGCGAGCGCTACCGGAGCAGCCCCGCAGGTCTTTTTCAAAGGAACCTCATCCACCGAAATGGACGGGGTATCAACTTCTGGCGTTGATTTTTGGCACGCTGTTGAGTTCTCAAGGAACGGACGCTTCCTTCGTACTCACCGCAGTAACACTTACTGGGGCTTTCCTCCGGGCTTTCGTTCTTGCGTTTCCGACTCTATCAGAGTCTTTCGCGCTCCGCTTTCCGGGGTTTTCGCTTTCGCGCTTTCCCTTTCCGGCGGTTCCGAC
>NZ_RPSE01000908.1:0-342 GCF_003949955.1 Streptomyces sp. WAC05292 | reverse complement strand
CGGTGCCGCAGTCGTCGAACCTGAACTTCACACCCGGGCAGGTGGTGCCGAACCTGGTGACGGTGCCGGTGGTGAACGGGAAGGTCGACCTGCGCAACAGCGCGGGCTCGGTCGACCTGATCGCCGATGTGACCGGCTACTACACGGACAAGGCGGGGGCCGGCTCGGCCCTGAACCCGATCACGCCGTCGCGTTTCCTGGACACCCGGGACGGTACGGGCGCGCCGCGGCAGCGTGTGGGCGCGGGCGGTGTGGTCAGCCTGCAGGTGGCGGGTGTGAAGGGTGTTCCGGCGAGCGGGGTGACGGCGGTGGTCATGAACGTCACCGCAGTCGATCCGACGG
>NZ_RPSE01000907.1:0-349 GCF_003949955.1 Streptomyces sp. WAC05292 | reverse complement strand
GCCGAGCTGGTCGGCCTGGTCGGCGCCGGAGCCGGCGACGAGTCCGGCGACGGCCTTGTCGAGGCGGGCGCTGCCGCCGGCGGGGGCGGTCTCGGCGTCGCCGAGGGTGGCGCCGGAGCCGCGGACGGGGCTGTAGGGGACCCGGGCGGGGGTGGCGTCGAGGACCTTGCGCATCTCCTGCGGGGCGTCGTCGCGGAGGAGGACGTAGCGGACGGCGAAGTCGCCGAGCTGGTCGGCCTGGTCGGCGCCGGAGCCGGCGACGAGTCCGGCGACGGCCTTGTCGAGGCGGGCGCTGCCGCCGGCGGGGGCGGTCTCGGCGTCGCCGAGGGTGGCGCCGGAGCCGCGGACG
>NZ_RPSE01000906.1:0-361 GCF_003949955.1 Streptomyces sp. WAC05292 | reverse complement strand
GCAGCAGACCTGCGCACCACCACCGGGGGCGGCCCCCCGGACGACGTCGACAAGGCGCCGATTCCGTTGCTCGAACCCCGCGAGGGGATCCCTCCGGTGGTCGCCGACGAAGACGCCCTCGCCCGGGCGGTCGCGGGCCCGCAGGCCCCCACCGCGCCCGTCGCCGGAACGTTCCGGCGACGGGCGCGCCGTATCCGCGGATACCCTTGAGCGGTGACCGACGCCCAAGAGACCGCAGCAGACCTGCGCACCACCACCGGGGGCGGCCCCCCGGACGACGTCGACAAGGCGCCGATTCCGTTGCTCGAACCCCGCGAGGGGATCCCTCCGGTGGTCGCCGACGAAGACGCCCTCGCCCGGG
>NZ_RPSE01000905.1:0-365 GCF_003949955.1 Streptomyces sp. WAC05292 | reverse complement strand
GCCCGCCAGGTCGACCCGTACCGCTTGGAGTTCGTCCCGGTCGGCGTGCACGCCGACCGGGACGAACTCCAAGCGGTACGGGTCGACCTGGCGGGCACCGTCGTGGACCGGCTCCGCACCCCCCTCGCCTTCGCGGCCGGCCCGGACGCGGCCGCCGCCGCCCCCGCCCGCGCCGTCCACCGGCTGGCCGGGTCCGCCGGGGCGCCGGCCCTCGCCGCCGCCCGGGTCGCCGGCCGGTGCCCGCCAGGTCGACCCGTACCGCTTGGAGTTCGTCCCGGTCGGCGTGCACGCCGACCGGGACGAACTCCAAGCGGTACGGGTCGACCTGGCGGGCACCGTCGTGGACCGGCTCCGCACCCCCCTCG
>NZ_RPSE01000904.1:0-367 GCF_003949955.1 Streptomyces sp. WAC05292 | reverse complement strand
GGACGCCCTGCTGGTGCTGCTGCACGCGCTGTCGACCCTGCACGACGCGAACGGCGACGTCGCCGTGCCCGGTCTGCGGCGCGAGCCGTGGCAGGAGCGGGAGGCGGGGTGCACGGAGGAGGAGTTCCGCGACCTGGCCGCGGTGCACGACGGGCTGCCGCTGCCGGGCACCGGAGCGCTCGGCGAGCGGCTGTGGAGCGGCCCCGCGGTGACCGTCGTCGGGCTCGACGCGCCGGCCGTGGACGCCCTGCTGGTGCTGCTGCACGCGCTGTCGACCCTGCACGACGCGAACGGCGACGTCGCCGTGCCCGGTCTGCGGCGCGAGCCGTGGCAGGAGCGGGAGGCGGGGTGCACGGAGGAGGAGTTC
>NZ_RPSE01000090.1:0-18693 GCF_003949955.1 Streptomyces sp. WAC05292 | reverse complement strand
CGCGATGGCCGAGCTGGTGGGCGCGGGGAAGGTGCGCGCGCTGGGGTTCTGCGCGCCCGGCCCGGCGCCCGCCCCGAGCGCGCAGAACCCCAGCGCGCGCACCTTCCCCGCGCCCACCAGCTCGGCCATCGCGCCCCAGGTCTCCTCCACCGGGACCTCCGGGTCCACCCGGTGCAGCTGGTAGAGGTCGATGACGTCGGTGCGCAGCCTGCGCAGCGAGGCGTCGCAGGCCCGCCTGAGGTACTCCGGCCGCCCGCACGCCACCACGTGCTGCTCGCCCGCGCGCAGCCCCACCTTGGCGGACACGAACGCCTCCGCCCGCCGCTCGCGCAGCACCCGGCCGAGCAGCAGCTCGTTCGTGAACGGCCCGTACACGTCGGCCGTGTCGAGCAGGGAGCAGCCGAGGTCGAGCGCCGTGTGCACCGCCGCCAGCGACTCGTCGCCGCGCCGCCGCGAGGGCGCGTACGCCCAGCTCATCGGCATGCACCCGAGTCCGACGGCGCCAACCGCCAGCGCCCCCGCCCCGATCGACCTGCGCTCCACCCGTGCGTCCCCCTCCACGTCCGCCAACAACCTAACGGCTTGATCCCGATCCCTTGGCATAGCCTCGTGATCATGACTGCAAAGACCCCGGACGTCTGGCTCCCGTTCCCGGCGGAGGAGGTCGAGGGCCTCCCCGACTGCTTCCGCTACCGGCGCTGGGACGGCGAGGACGCCTTCCCCGCCGATCCGGCCGACTGCGCCTTCTACGTCACCCCGTACATGAAGTCGCCCGAGGTGACCCTGCGGCCGCTCGCCGGCATGCCGGACATCGAGGTCGTGCAGACCCTCACCGCCGGCGTCGACCACGTCCTCGGCGGCCTCGACCGCCTGCCGGCCGGGGTCCGGCTGTGCAACGCCCGCGGGGTGCACGAGGCAAGCACCGCCGAGCTCGCGCTCACCCTCGTCCTCGCCTCGCTGCGCGGCATCCCCCGCATGGTCCGCGGCCAGGACCGCGAGCAGTGGCTCGGCGGCTTCTACTCCGCCCTCGCCGACAAGTCCGTGCTCATCGTCGGCTACGGATCCGTCGGCGCGGCCGTCGAAGACCGGCTCGCGGCATTCGAGTGCGCGCGGATCACGCGCGTCGCGCGCTCGGCGCGCACCACGGCGCGCGGGCCCGTGCACGCCCTCGACGACCTTCCCCGCCTCCTCCCTGACGCCGACGTCGTGATCCTGTGCACCCCGCTCACCGACGCGACCCGCGGCCTCGCGGGCAGGGACTTCCTGGCGCGCATGGCGGACGGAGCCCTGCTGGTGAACGTGGCCCGCGGGCCCGTCGTCGACACCGGGGCCCTGCTCGCCGAGCTGGAGTCGGGCCGGCTGAGCGCGGCCCTCGACGTCACCGACCCCGAACCGCTGCCCGCCGGGCACCCGCTGTGGCACGCTCCCCACGTCCTCATCACGCCGCACGTCGGAGGGAGCAGCTCCGCCTTCGAGCCGCGCGCCAAGCGCCTGGTGGCCCGCCAGCTCGGCCGGTTCGCGGCGGGGGAGCCGCTGGAGAACACCGTGCTGATCACCGGCTGACGCGCCCGTGCGCACGCTCCGCATCCGCACGGATGCGCTCAGTGGCAGCAATTCCCCATATGGTAACTCAGCGTAGAGCATCTATATCGCTGAGTGACGAAAGTGGTGTATCGTCCGGAACAAGGGGCTGCGCCACGAACGTCTGGCGCTGGGGTGATCGGACACTTTGGGGGGCGACGGGCGATGCACGGCCAATGGACCAGGGATCCGCTGCGGCACAGCCGCCGGAAACGACGAAGGGGCACGCCGGAACCGGCCTGCGAGGGGGACCGGTGAACGCCCCGGGCGCGGCCGCGACCGGCCGGCCGCACGCCGGCGGGGGCGGCAGGAGCCTCGCGATGCAGCTGCTCCTCGCGGTGGTCAGCGGCGGCTACGCGGTCGGCGCCGCCCTCGGCTGGGGATCGCAGGACCTCGCCGAGATCATGGGCGACTTCGGCCTCAGCGCCGCCGCCCTGCTCGCGGCCGTCTCCTGCTACGCGTACGCGCGGACGATCGACAGCCGCGAGCGCCCCGCCTGGCTGCTCTTCGCGTTCTCCTCCCTCATGGGAGCCTGCGGGAACGCCGTATGGGGCTGGTACGAGGTCGTCCTCGGCGAGCCCGTGCCCAAGCCGTCGCTGGCCGACTTCGCCTTCCTCTGCTTCGCGCCGCCCGCCATCGTCGGCCTGCTCGTCCTCGCCAAGCGCCCCGTCACGCGGGCCGGCTGGGTGTGCCTCGCGCTCGACTCCTGGCTCATCGGCGGCTCGCTGCTCACCCTCTCCTGGAGCCTCGCCCTCGCCAACGCCGCGCGGACGGCGCAGGAAGGAGTCGCCGGCAGCGTGCCGCGCGCCGCCTTCTCGCTCGCCTACCCCCTGCTCGACATCGCCCTCGTCTCGATGGTGCTCGTCCTGCACTTCCGGCGCTCCGAGGTCAACCGGTCCGCCGTCAACACCGCCATCGCGGCGCTCGCCCTCACCGTGCTGAGCGACGCCCTGTTCACCTCGCCGCTGCTCAGTGCGGGCTACCAGTCCGGCCAGCTGCTCGACGCGGGCTGGTTCGCCGGCTCGCTCCTCCTCGCCTACGCGCCGTGGGGCGCCCGCCGGCTGCCGTCCGGTCCCGCCGGGCGGCCCCCCGACCGACAGGCCAGCCGGCCCATCACCGGCTCGCTGCCCGCGCTGACGCCCTACCTGGCCGCCGCCGTCTGCACCCTGGGGATCCTCTACAACGTCGTCGACGGGCGGAAGGTCGACCGCATGGTCGTCTTCACCGGCTGCACCGTCGTCCTCGCCCTCGTCATCCGCCAGGGCATCATGCTCCTCGACAACATCGCGCTGACGCAGGAGCTGGCGCAGAAGGAGAACCACTTCCGCTCCCTGGTCCAGGGCTCCAGCGACGTCATCATGATCGCCGACCCGACCGGAACGCTCCGCTACGTCAGCCCGGCCGCCGCCGGGGTGTACGGCCGCGAGGCGGAGGAGCTCGTCGGCACCGAGCTCGCCGCCCTGATCCACCCCCACGACCTCGGCCGCGTCGTCCACGAGGTGCGCCGCTTCCTCGCCGCCCCGCCGGCCGAGGAGCCCACCACCCGCATCGAGTGCCGCTTCAAATCGGGCTGCGGCGACTGGCTCAACGTCGAGTCCACCGTCAACCGCCACCAGGGCGGCCTCATCCTCAACAGCCGCGACGTCACCGAGCGGGTCAGGCTCCAGGCCCAGCTCCAGCACAGCGCCGAGCACGACCCGCTCACCGACCTGCCCAACCGGGCCCTGTTCACCCGCCGGGTCCGCCGGGCCCTCACCGGGCGGCGCGCCGGCGACCGCGGCGCCGCGGTCCTCTTCATCGACCTCGACGGCTTCAAGGCCGTCAACGACACCATCGGCCACCAGGCCGGGGACGAGCTGCTCGTCGAGGCCGCGCGCCGCCTCCAGGAGTCGGTGCGCGCCGGGGACACCGCCGCCCGCCTCGGCGGCGACGAGTTCGCCGCACTGATCACCGGCGACGCGGGCCGCGACCGGGGCGCCCGCGAGCAGCAGGTGCGCGAGATCGCGGACCGGCTGCGCGCCACGCTCTCCCAGCCGTACCGGGTCGGCGGGACCGAGGTGAGGGTGGCCGCCAGCATCGGCGTGGCCTTCGCCGAACCGGGGATCACCCCGACCGACCTCATGCGGAACGCGGACCTCGCGATGTACCGGGCGAAGGCGGGCGGCAAGGACCGCGTCGAGCTGTACGCCCCGCAGATGCAGGCCGACGCCGTACGGCGGGCGGAAGCCGCCGGCCGGCTGCGGACGGCGCTGCGCGGCGGCGAGTTCGCCCTGCTGCACCAGCCGGTCGTCTCCCTGGAGACGGGCGAGGTCAGCGCCGTCGCGGCGCAGGCCCGCTGGCGCTCCGGGCAGGGGATCCTCTTCACCCCCGCCGAGTTCCTGCGCGTCGCCGAGCAGGGCGAGGGCGTGCCGGCCGCGGAGGCGGCCGCTGCCGCGCACCGGCCGGACGGGGCGCCCGGCGCCGGGCGGGGCCGGCCCGCGGAGATCGCCCGCTGGCTGCTGGAGCAGGCCGTCCGGGAGGCGGCCGAGCGGCACGCGGCGGGACACGGCGTACCCGTGTGCGTGCGCATGGGCGCCGACCGGCTGCTGGACCGGGCCGGACCGCCCGGCTCCCTGGAGGCGCTGCTGCGCCGCCACGGGCTGCCCCCCGGGGCGCTGGTCGTCGAGCTGGCCGAAAGCGACCCCCGGGTCCCCTTCGACGAGCTGGAGCGCCGCCTGGCCGCCCTGCGCCGGCTCGGCGTCCTGATCGCCCTCGACGGCTTCGGCAGCGGCTACGCCGGCATCGGGGCCCTGCGCCGGCTGCCGGTGGACATCCTCAAGCTGGACCCCGCGCTGGTCGCGGGCGTCGTCGAGTCCTCCCGCCTCCGCAAGATCGCCGCGGGCCTCTTGCGCATCGCAAACGATCTGGGCATGCAGTCCGCCGCCGAGGGCGTCGACCTCCCGGAGCAGGTCCTGGCCCTGCGGTCCATGGGGTGCACACACGCCCAGGGACTGGCCTTTTCCGGCCCGCTCGACGAGTACAGGCTGCGGCGGGCGCTGGTGCGCGGTACGTTCCCAGTACCGGGCGGGGCGGCCGAGCCCGCCCTGGCCGGTGGTGCGTCCGGGGGCGCGATGGCCGTCCGGAGAGGCTCACATAATGAGACGCCCGTCCCACCTACTTGACATCCCCCTCCCGGCGGAGGGAGGGTCTGTGCCATGCGCACCCGAATTCTCGTACTTGGAAAGCGCGTCGGCTGAAGCCGGGACCTGCATGTCCCCGCTCCGTGCACCCGACGCGCTCCCCTCGCTTGCCATCCGGCACGAGGGGTTTTTTGTTGCACTGGCACACCTTCGAACCGTCGTACAACCCTCAGCTTCGAGAAGAGAATGCCGATGACCGAGCAGGCCTCAGGGGCCCAGCATCCGCAGCCGCGGCCCCGATCCGGCGGACAGCAGCCCGCCGCCGTTGAGCACGTCACGGGTGCGCAGTCCCTCATCCGCTCTCTCGAAGAGGTGGGGTGCGACACCGTCTTCGGCATTCCGGGCGGCGCGATCCTCCCGGCGTACGACCCGATGATGGACAGCACCAAGGTCCGCCACATCCTCGTCCGGCACGAGCAGGGCGCCGGCCACGCGGCCACCGGCTACGCGCAGGCCACCGGCAAGGTCGGCGTCTGCATGGCCACCTCCGGCCCCGGCGCCACCAACCTCGTCACCCCGATCGCCGACGCGCACATGGACTCCGTCCCGCTCGTCGCCATCACCGGCCAGGTCTCCTCCAAGGCGATCGGCACCGACGCCTTCCAGGAGGCGGACATCGTCGGCATCACCATGCCGATCACCAAGCACAACTTCCTGGTCACCAAGGCCGAGGACATCCCGAAGACCATCGCCGAGGCCTTCCACATCGCGTCCACCGGCCGCCCGGGCCCCGTCCTCGTCGACATCGCCAAGGACGCCCTCCAGGCCCAGACCGCCTTCTCCTGGCCGCCCGCCCAGGACCTGCCCGGCTACCGCCCGGTCACCAAGCCGCACGCCAAGCAGATCCGCGAGGCCGCCAAGCTGATCTGCCAGGCCAAGCGCCCCGTCCTGTACGTCGGCGGCGGCGTCATGAAGTCCGGTGCGACCGCCGAGCTGAAGGTCCTGGCCGAGCTGTCCGGCGTCCCGGTCACCACCACCCTGATGGCGCTGGGCTCCTTCCCCGACAGCCACCCGCTGCACATCGGCATGCCGGGCATGCACGGCGCGGTCACCGCCGTCACCGCCCTGCAGAAGTCGGACCTGCTGATCGCGCTCGGCACCCGCTTCGACGACCGGGTCACCGGCAAGCTCGACAGCTTCGCGCCCTACGCCAAGGTCATCCACGCCGACATCGACCCGGCCGAGATCGGCAAGAACCGCGAGGTCGACGTCCCGATCGTCGGCGACGCCCGCGAGGTCATCGCCGACCTGATCCAGGCGATCCAGGCCGAGCACAACGACGGCAACGCCGGCGACTACTCCGCGTGGTGGAACGACCTCAACCGCTGGCGCGAGACCTACCCGCTCGGCTACGACACCCCCGACGACGGCATGCTCTCGCCGCAGCAGGTCATCCAGCGCATCGGCGAACTCGCCCCGCCGCACACCGTCTTCGCGGCCGGCGTCGGCCAGCACCAGATGTGGGCCTCGCACTTCATCCAGTACGAGGAGCCCCGCACCTGGCTCAACTCCGGCGGCGCCGGGACCATGGGCTACGCGGTCCCCGCCGCGATGGGCGCCAAGGTCGGCGCCCCGGACCGCACGGTCTGGGCGATCGACGGCGACGGCTGCTTCCAGATGACCAATCAGGAACTGGTCACCTGCGCCCTGAACAACATCCCGATCAAGGTCGCGATCATCAACAACGGTGCGCTGGGCATGGTCCGCCAGTGGCAGACCCTCTTCTACAACCAGCGGTACTCCAACACCGTGCTGCACGCCGACGAAACCGGCCACGACACCGTCGGCTCCCAGCTCGGCGAGTCGACCGCGCCCCGCAAGGGCACCCGCGTCCCGGACTTCGTCAAGCTGTCCGAGGCGATGGGCTGCGTGGCGCTGCGCTGCGAGGACCCGGCCGACCTCGACAAGGTCATCGCCGAGGCCAACGCGATCGACGACCGCCCCGTCGTCATCGACTTCATCGTCCACGAGGACGCCATGGTGTGGCCGATGGTCGCCGCCGGCACCTCCAACGACGAGGTCATGGCCGCCCGGGGCGTCCGTCCCGACTTCGGCGACAGCGAAGACGACTGAGCCGGAAGAGCCGAGAGAGAGAACGCCCCACATGTCCAAGCACACGCTCTCCGTCCTGGTCGAGAACACCCCCGGCATCCTGGCCCGGATCGCCGCCCTGTTCTCCCGCCGCGGTTTCAACATCGACTCCCTCGCGGTCGGCGTCACCGAGCACCCCGACATCTCCCGCATCACGATCGTCGTGAACGTCGAGGACCTCCCGCTGGAGCAGGTCACCAAGCAGCTGAACAAGCTGGTCAACGTGCTCAAGATCGTCGAGCTGGAGCCGTCCCACGCCATCGAGCGCGAACTCGTCCTGGTGAAGGTCCGCGCCGACAACGAGACCCGCTCGCAGATCATCGAGATCGTGCAGCTCTTCCGCGCCAAGACCGTCGACGTCTCCCCGGAGGCCGTCACCATCGAGGCCACCGGCGGCGCCGACAAGCTCGGGGCCATGCTGAAGATGCTGGAGCCGTTCGGCATCAAGGAGCTCGTCCAGTCCGGCACGATCGCCATCGGGCGCGGCGGACGGTCCATCACGGACCGCAGCCTGCGCGCGCTCGAGCGCAGCGCCTGACCCTTTTGGCTCTCGCATCGCGAGACCAGGAAACTTCGTCCACGTTCCCCGCCGTACGGTGGGAGCAACACCAGCGCACCAAGGAGATATCCCAGTGGCCGAGCTGTTCTACGAGAACGACGCCGACCTGTCCATCATCCAGGGCCGCAAGGTCGCGGTCATCGGCTACGGCAGCCAGGGCCACGCCCACGCGCTGTCGCTGCGTGACTCCGGCGTCGACGTCGTCGTCGGCCTGAAGGAGGGCTCCAAGTCCAAGGCCAAGGCCGAGGAGCAGGGGCTGAAGGTCCTGCCGGTGGCCGAGGCCGCCGAGTGGGCGAACGTCATCATGATCCTGGCGCCGGACCCGCTGCAGGCCGAGATCTACGAGGAGTCCGTCAAGGACCACCTGAAGGAGGGCGACGCGCTCTTCTTCGGCCACGGCTTCAACGTCCGCTACGGCTTCATCAAGCCCCCGTCCAACGTGGACGTCGCCCTCGTCGCCCCGAAGGGCCCGGGCCACCTGGTGCGCCGCCAGTACGAGGAGGGCCGCGGCGTCCCGTGCATCGCCGCCGTCGAGCAGGACGCCACCGGCAAGGCCTTCGACCTCGCGCTCTCCTACGCGGCCGGCATCGGCGGCACCCGCGCCGGCGTCATCAAGACCACCTTCAAGGAGGAGACGGAGACCGACCTGTTCGGTGAGCAGGCCGTCCTCTGCGGTGGCGCCTCCGCCCTGGTCAAGGCCGGTTTCGAGACCCTGACCGAGGCCGGCTACCAGCCGGAGATCGCCTACTTCGAGTGCCTGCACGAGCTGAAGCTCATCGTGGACCTCATGTACGAGGGCGGCCTGGAGAAGATGCGCTGGTCGGTCTCCGAGACCGCCGAGTGGGGCGACTACGTCACCGGCCCCCGCATCATCACCGACGCCACCAAGGCCGAGATGAAGAAGGTCCTCGCCGAGATCCAGAGCGGCGAGTTCGCCAACACCTGGATGGCCGAGTACAAGGCCGGCCTGCCGAAGTACAACGAGTACAAGAAGGCCGACGAGGAGCACCTGCTGGAGACCACCGGCAAGAAGCTGCGCAAGCTGATGAGCTGGGTCGACAGCGAAGAGAACTGAACCGCGGCGGGGCCGGGGCGCACACCGCCCCGGCCCCGCGCCGCACCCCGGGCAGCCGGGAGCGCACCTCCGGCGGTGTGGCTTGTCCACCCCGGCCAACCCCGGACGGGTGATCCTTACGGACAGGCGGAAACCGGTCCCGGATCCGCCACTACACTGCTCAACACAACGCGTCAGGCCCACAGTGTCGTGCGTCTTCCACGCGGCTAGCCCCTCCACCGCCTGCGGCCGTCGGGACGGCCGTCCGCACTGGACTTGTGAGGACCCACGTGAGCTCGAAACCTGTCGTACTCATTGCCGAAGAGCTGTCGCCCGCCACCGTCGAGGCGCTCGGCCCGGACTTCGAGATCCGGCACTGCAACGGCGCCGACCGCGCCGAGCTGATCCCCGCCATCGCCGACGTCGACGCCGTCCTGGTGCGCTCGGCGACGAAGGTCGACGCGGAGGCCATCGCCGCCGCCCGCAAGCTGAAGGTCGTCGCCCGCGCCGGAGTCGGCCTCGACAACGTCGACGTCTCCGCCGCCACGAAGGCCGGCGTGATGGTCGTGAACGCGCCCACCTCCAACATCGTCACCGCCGCCGAGCTCGCCTGCGGCCTGCTGATCGCCACCGCCCGCCACATCCCGCAGGCCAACACGGCCCTGAAGAACGGCGAGTGGAAGCGCAGCAAGTACACCGGCGTCGAGCTCAGCGAGAAGACCCTCGGCGTCGTCGGCCTCGGCCGGATCGGCGTGCTCGTCGCCCAGCGGATGTCCGCCTTCGGCATGAAGGTCGTCGCCTACGACCCCTACGTGCAGCCCGCGCGCGCCGCCCAGATGGGCGTCAAGATGCTCGCGCTGGACGAGCTGCTGGAGGTCGCCGACTTCATCACCGTCCACCTGCCGAAGACGCCGGAGACGATCGGCCTCATCGGCGACGAGGCCCTGCACAAGGTGAAGCCGTCGGTCCGCATCGTCAACGCGGCGCGCGGCGGCATCGTGGACGAGGCCGCTCTGTACTCCGCGCTCAAGGAGGGCCGCGTCGCCGGCGCCGGCCTCGACGTCTACGCGAAGGAGCCCTGCACGGACTCCCCGCTCTTCGAGCTCGACCAGGTCGTCTGCACCCCCCACCTCGGCGCGTCCACGGACGAGGCACAGGAGAAGGCCGGCATCGCCGTCGCCAAGTCGGTGCGCCTCGCCCTGGCCGGCGAGCTCGTACCGGACGCGGTCAACGTCCAGGGCGGCGTGATCGCCGAGGACGTCCGCCCGGGCCTGCCGCTCGCCGAGAAGCTCGGCCGGATCTTCACCGCGCTCGCGGGCGAGGTGGCGGTCCGCCTCGACGTCGAGGTCTGCGGCGAGATCACCCAGCACGACGTGAAGGTGCTGGAGCTCTCCGCCCTCAAGGGCGTCTTCGAGGACGTCGTCGACGAGACGGTCTCCTACGTCAACGCCCCGCTGTTCGCGCAGGAGCGCGGCGTCGAGGTCCGCCTGACGACCAGCTCGGAGTCCCCGGACCACCGCAACGTGGTGACCGTCCGCGGCACCCTGTCGGACGGGCAGGAGGTGGCGGTCTCCGGCACCCTCGCCGGCCCCAAGCACCTCCAGAAGATCGTCGGCGTCGGCGAGTACGACGTGGACCTGGCGCTCGCCGACCACATGGTCGTGCTGCGCTACACCGACCGGCCCGGCGTCGTCGGCACCGTCGGCCGGATCCTCGGCGAGGGCGGCCTGAACATCGCGGGCATGCAGGTGGCGCGTGCGGAGGAGCACGGCGAGGCGCTCGCCGTCCTCACCGTGGACGACACCGTTCCGGCGGCCGTGCTGGCCGACATCGCGGAGGCGATCGGCGCGACGTCGGCCCGCACGGTGAACCTGGCCGACTGACCCCGTACGCCGCCCGAGGGGCCCGGGGAGCAGGGGCGAATCCCAAGAGGTCGTTGCAACACGTGATCATCGGCGTGTCGTGGCGAAGAGTTCAGACAGGCGCTCGGCTGGGGTTTCCCAGCCGAGTCAGCCGAGGGAAAGCGCTCGCGAGGGAGTCGCCCCGCAACCTGTGGCTGCGGGGCGACGATCCACTTTCGCAACGGGCCTGTGAGGGGGGTTCAGTCGACCGTCTGCCCGTCGTACATACCGCCCCTGCAGGTCGGAAGCACGGGCGTCGACCGATCGATCGTGCCGCCGTTGTCCGTGCACTCACCCGGGGTGACGCTGGCCGGGGCGACGCTGCCGGCGGCGGTGGCCGCGGTGGCAGCGCCTGTGAGGCCGAGTCCGGCGAGGGCTGCCGTGGCGAAGGCTGCGGCGAGGATTCGTCGAATGCGCATGTGGTACGCCTTTCACAGATTGCCTCGGTTGGGGCACTAGCCAGCTTGATCTTCACCCATGCGGGTGGCACGTCACGTTGGGCCGTTCGGGTGACAGCGGGTCGGACGCGGGGTCGGTGACGCGACCCGTCAGAGCGGATGGACGCCCGTGCCGCATCCGTGCCGCCAGAGGTCGTTCGCGCTGGTCGGCGCCAACCCCCTCCGTGACGGCCCGGTGATTCCCACACTCGGAGCGCGGGTCCGATTTCCGTCACCCGCTCCACGGCGAAGGCCCGGCTCAGGCGAATCCCAGGGGTCGTTGCAACACGTGATCACCGACGTGTGGTGGCGAGGAGTTGCGACGACCACCGGAACCCAAGCAGTCTCCGGACCCTTCGCGCACGCCGCGCGCAGCACCGGCCGTCAGGCGTGCAGCCGGGCCGCTTTCAGGGCCATGTGGAGGAGCAGGCGGTCCTCGCCCTCGTCGAGGTCGAGCCCGGTCAGCTGCTCCACCCGGGCCAGCCGGTAGTACAGGGTCTGGCGGTGGATGCCCAGGGCCGCCGCCGCCCGGCCCGCCTGGCCCGCGCAGTCCAGGAACACCTCCGCCGTCCGGGCCAGTTCCCGCTGGGCCGGGCCGAGCAGGGGGCGGGCCGCCGGGTCGTCCGCCGGGGCCGCGGAGGCGAGCGCCGACAGCATCCGGTACGGGCCGATCGACGACCAGCGGGCCACCGGGCCGAGCCGCGGCTGCGCGGCCGCCGCCCGGGCAGCCGCCGAGGCCTGCGCCCAGGCGTCCGCGAGTCCGGCGAGACCCCGGCCCGGCTCCGCGATCCCCGCGGCCGGGCCGCCGGGCGCGACCGCCACCGCCGCGCCTGCCCCCGCCGTCCGCGCCGCCGCGCCGCCCGCCGGGCGGGCCGCGCCGGACACCGCCGCCGCCGTACGGGCCGCCCCGGCTGCCGAGCCCCCCGTCGCCGTACGGGCCGTCCCGGCCGCCGCGCCCGGCGCCGTACGCGCCGCCGCGCTGCCGGACCCGGGGCCGAGCAGGCGGGACGCCACCGCCTCCGCCGGGCCGAGGGCGTCCGCCGCGCGGAGTCTGACCAGCAGCGCCAGTGCCCGACCGGGGGCGGTGGCGCCCGGCGCCACCGGAGCGTCCGGGGCGGCGGCGTCCGCGTCCGGGCCGCGGCCCGGAACCACGCACACCGCAGCGGCGCCGGGCACGGTCGCCGGAGGCTCCCCGGTCCAAGGGGCCACGCACACCACCGCGTGCAGCTCGTCCGCGGCGGCCGGGCCGAGCGCCGCACGGAGCGCCGAGACGGCCATGTCCTGCTGCCAGCCGCGGCCCGCGGTCAGCACCGCGCGGAACTCCCGTGACAGGTCGGCGCCCGCCTTGGCCTCCTCGGCGAGGAGGACGCCGATCCGGTCCGCCACCTCCATGGCGGCGGCCAGCGCGTCCGGCGCCGGGCCCGGCTCCCGGTCCAGCAGCCACACGTATCCCTGGACGATCCCGCGGTAGCGCACCGGCAGGCAGATCCGGCCCCGGAAGACGCCCGCCTCCGGCGCCGCCGGGATCCGGACGGGGCCGGTGGCGCGGGCGATGCCGAAGCCCTCGAACCAGGACCGGACGGCCGCCGTCGAACCGCGGGTCAGGATCGACCGGGTCCGCACCGGGTCCATGGCGAGGTCGTCGTCGCTGTCGTGCGCGCCGAAGGCGATCAGGCGGAAGTCCCGGTTCTCCAGTGTCGCGGGGGCGCCGAGCAGTGTGGAGATCTCGTCCACCAGGTCCTGGTAATCGCCTTTCACCCGGCCATTCTCCCACCCGCAAACCCGTCTTTCAGACAGGTGTATGAGATCGCGGACACGGATGCGTGACAGCTGTCGATGGCAGAGGATCCGGTCCATCCTTAGGTTTCACGGTGGTTTCACTTGCGTTTTCCCTGCGGTCCCCGCCCACCCCCCGCGGGGGGTCCGTGACTGCTTCTGCCACCCGTTGGAGGTGCCCCGTGCTGGGTCCCGCGATCCTCGCCGCCTCGCGCAGCGACAAGATGCGCCGAATCGTCTCTGCCGCCCCGGTGACCAAGCCCGTGGTGAACCGCTTCATCCCCGGCGAGACGGTCGACCAGGTCATCCCGATCGTCGAGGACCTCGCCCGCAAGGGCCTCGAGGTGACCCTGGACGTGGTCGGCGAGGACATCACGACGGTGGAGCAGTCGTACGCCGCCCGCGACGCCTACCTGGAGCTCATCGGCCGCCTGAAGGACCTCGGCCTGGGCGAGAGGGCCGAGATGTCGGTGAAGCTGTCGATGTTCGGCCAGGCGCTGGAGGGCGGCCACGAGCTCGCCCTCGCCAACGTCCGCCCGGTCGTCGAGGCCGCCGCCGCGATCGGCACCACGGTCACCCTCGACGCCGAGGACCACACCACCCTCGACTCGATGTTCGCCATCCACGAGGAGCTGCGGAAGGACTTCCCGCAGACCGGGTGCGTCATCCAGGCGTACCTCTTCCGCACCGAGGCCGACGCCCGCCGCCTCGCCGACGCCGGCAGCCGGGTCCGCATCGTGAAGGGCGCCTACAAGGAGCCCGCCGAGGTCGCCTACCAGGACAAGGGCGAGATCGACAAGGCGTACGTCCGCATCCTGAAGACGCTGATGGAGGGCAAGGGCTACCCGATGATCGGGTCCCACGACCCCCGCCTGATCGCCATCGGGCAGGAGCTGGCCCGCCAGGCCGGCCGCAAGCCGGACGAGTACGAGTTCCAGATGCTGTACGGCATCCGCAGCGAGGAGCACCTGCGGCTCGCCGCCGAGGGCCACCGCATGCGGGTCTACACCGCGTACGGGACCGACTGGTACGGCTACTTCATGCGCCGCCTCGCCGAGAAGCCCGCGAACCTGCTCTTCTTCCTCCGCTCGATGATCACCAAGAACTAGGTCAAGGAGTTTTCAGACCCATGGATGCTGTGACCCAGGTCCCCGCCCCGGTCAACGAGCCGGTCCACTCGTACGCTCCCGGCAGCCCCGAGCGCGCGCGGCTCGAGGAGCAGCTGAAGCTGCTCTCCGAGAACCCGATCGAGCTGCCGATGACGATCAACGGCGTCAAGCGGATGGGCGGCGGAGAGCGCTTCGACGTGGTCCAGCCGCACGACCACAAGTCGGTGATCGGCACCTACGCCAACGCCACCGCGGCCGACGCGCAGGACGCCGTCGACGCCGCCCTGGCCGCCGCCCCGGCGTGGCGCGCCATGTCCTTCGACGACCGCGCCGCGATCATCCTGCGCGCCGCCGAGCTGCTGGCCGGCCCGTGGCGCGAGAAGCTGGCCGCCTCCACCATGCTCGGCCAGTCCAAGACCGCCCAGCAGGCCGAGATCGACACCCCCTGCGAGCTCGTCGACTTCTGGCGCTTCAACGTCCACTTCGCCCGCCAGATCCTGGCCGAGCAGCCGGTCGCGAACTCCGCCGGCGTGTGGAACCGCAGCGACCACCGCCCGCTGGAGGGCTTCGTCTACGCGATCACGCCGTTCAACTTCACGGCGATCGCCGGCAACCTGCCGACCGCCCCCGCCCTGATGGGCAACGTGGTCGTCTGGAAGCCGTCCCCGACGCAGACGCACTCCGCCGTCCTGCTGATGGAGCTCCTGGAGGAGGCCGGCCTCCCCAAGGGCGTCATCAACCTCGTCACCGGCGACGGCATCGCCGTCTCCGAGGTGGCCCTGAACCACCCCGAGCTCGCCGGCATCCACTTCACCGGCTCGACCAAGACCTTCCAGTACCTGTGGAAGACGGTCGGCAACAACATCGAGAAGTACCGCTCCTACCCGCGCCTGGTCGGCGAGACCGGCGGCAAGGACTTCGTCGTCGCGCACCCCTCCGCGGACCGCGCCGTCCTGAAGACCGCCCTGACCCGCGGATCCTTCGAGTTCCAGGGCCAGAAGTGCTCGGCGTCCTCCCGCGCCTACATCCCGGCGTCCATCTGGAACGACGGCTTCAAGGAGCAGTTCGCGGCAGAGGTCGACGGCATCGCCATGGGCGACGTCCGCGACCTGTCGAACTTCATCGGCGCCGTCATCGACGAGCGCTCCTTCGCGAAGAACAAGGCCGCGATCGACCGCGCCAAGGCCGACCCGACCTGCACGATCGTCGCGGGCGGCACCTACGACGACTCCGAGGGCTACTTCGTCCGCCCGACGGTCATCGAGTGCACCGACCCGGAGAACGAGGTCTTCACGACCGAGTACTTCGGCCCCATCCTCGCCGTCCACGTCTACGAGGACGACAAGTTCGACGAGATGCTGGAGCAGATGGAGTCGGTCTCCGCCTACGCGCTGACCGGCTCGGTCATCGCCGGCGACCGCTACGCCGCCGCCCACGCGATGGACAAGCTCCGCTTCGCCGCGGGCAACTTCTACATCAACGACAAGTCGACCGGCGCCGTCGTCGGCCAGCAGCCCTTCGGCGGCGGCCGCGCCTCCGGCACCAACGACAAGGCCGGCGCCGCCAGCAACCTCCAGCGCTGGGTCTCGACCCGCTCCATCAAGGAGACGCTGGTCCCGCCGACCGAGTACGGCTACCCGCACATGGGCTGATCCCGGCCCCGCGCGACCCCGCCCCCGCTCCGGTACCCCCAAGTCCGGAGCGGGGGCGGTCTCCGTTCCGGGGCCGCGGCCGCGCGGCTCAGACCTCCACCAGCACCTGCTCCAGCGTCTTGCGGACCAGGTCCGGGACCTCGCAGTCGTCGGCCGGGTAGCCGACCGGGACCACGGCGAACGCCTTCTCGTTCTCCGGCCGGCCCAGCACGTGCGCGAGGAACCGCATCGGGCTCGGGGTGTGCACCAGCGCGGCCAGGCCGGACAGGTGCAGCGCGGTCAGCAGCATGCCGACGGCGATGCCGACCGACTCGTCCACGTAGTAGTGCTTGCGCCTGCTGCCGTCCTCGCCGAGCCAGTAGCGCTGCTGGAAGACGACGATCAGGGCGGGGGCGTCCGTCAGGTGCGCCTTGACGGCGTCCGTGCCGAGCGGGCGCAGCGCGGCAAGCCACTCGTCGCCGAGCCGGCCCTCGTACGACAACTGCTCCTCCTGCTCGGCGGCGGCCCGGATCTGCCGGCGCACCTCCGGGTCCTTGACCAGGACGAAGGTCCACGGCTGCTGGTGGGCCCCGGACGGTGCGGTCGCCGCGCAGGCGATGGCGTCGCGGACGGCCTGCTCGGGCACCGGGTCGGTCGAGAAGGCGCGGACGGTGCGCCGCTGCCCCATGCGCTCGCGCAGCTGCGCGGCGCTCTCCAGGGTCCGGCCGGCCGGCATCCGCTCGGGCCGGTGGGCGACGGGACGGTACGGCTCCCCGTGCGTGGGGGTCCACTGCTGGGCGGTAGGTGACATGCGGCGAGTGTGCCGAGCGGGGCCCGAGCGGGCCAGAGCCGCCTCCCCGGGGTTTGTCCCGTTCTGCGGGGACGGGGCGGGAATGGCAGCGGCGAGCACCAGCCGATTCCCCGGAGGGTGGTCCGGCTCCGGCGCGCCGGTGGTCCGGGGCCGCCCCGGCGCCCGCCCGGCCGGCCCGGGCAGCGCGCCGGCCCGGCCGGGCGGGGCGTGCGGGCCCCGCCGACCTGCCGGGACCGGCCCGTACGGACCCGGCAGGTCGCGCGGCCCGGGGGGTGCGGAGCCGTACGGGTGCACCCGCGGGGCCGGGGGGTCCGTACGGACGGCGGGCGGCCGCGGGTTCCGCATACCGGATGGTCCGCCTGTTTCCGGCCCTTTCCGGCGGGGCCCGGCGGCCGGTTCGCGCCGGCCCGGCGGTGGCCGGACGCCCGCGCGGCACACTGGGGGCATGACCGGCACCCGCACGCGCCTCGCGCACACCTCGCAGCTGGAGGCCGCGGAGCTCTCCGCCGTACGGAGCCTCCTCGACGGCGCCTTCGACGGCGACTTCGGCGAGGAGGACTTCGAGCACGCCCTCGGAGGCATGCACGCCCTGGTGCACCGCGGCGGGGAACTCCTCGCGCACGGCAGCGTCGTCCAGCGGCGGGTCGTCCACGCGGGCCGCGCCCTGCGCTGCGGGTACGTCGAGGCCGTCGGGGTCCGGGCGGACGCGCGGCGTCGCGGACTCGGCGGCGCCGTGATGGCCGCCCTGGAGGACGTGATCGGCCGGGCCTACGTGCTCGGCGCGCTCTCCGCTTCCGACGAGGGCGCCGCCCTGTACGGGGGCCGCGGCTGGTCGGTGTGGAACGGCCGGATCGGCGCCCTGTCGCCCGGCGGCCCGGTCCGCCTGCCGGAGGAGGAGGGCTCGACGTACGTGTGGGCGCCGGACGGGGCGCTGCCCGCGCCCGCCGAGGGCCTGTGGTTCGACTGGCGCGACGGCGACGTCTTGTAACCCCCCGGCCCCGCCCGCCCGTTCAGCCGGGCAGGCGGACCAGCATCTTGCCGGTGTTGTCGCCGCGCAGGACGCCGAGGAACGCCTCCACCGTGCGGTCGATCCCCTCCACGACGGTCGTGTCGGTGCCCACGCGCCCGCTGCGCAGGTGCGGGACGAGGAAGTCCTCCAGCTCCTCCTGGAGGTCCGTGTGGTGGCGGACCAGGACCCCCTCCAGGCGCAGCGACTTGTGCACCACCTCGAAGAGGTTGCGCGGCGCGGCCGGCGAGCGGTCGCCGTTGTACGTCGAGACGGCGCCGACCCAGGCGATCCGGCCGAATTCCCGCAGCGCGCCGATGGCCCCCTCCAGGTGGTCCCCGCCGACGTTGTCCACGTACACGTCGATGCCGTCCGGCGCCGCCTGCGCGAGCAGCTCGCCGACCGGGCCGTCGTGGTAGTCGAACGCCGCGTCGAAGCCGAGGACGCCGGTGAGGTGGCGCACCTTCGCCGGGGTGCCGGCGCTGCCGATGATCCGGCGGGCGCCCAGCAGCCGGGCGAGGTGCCCGACGGCGGTGCCGACCCCGCCGGCCGCGGCCGACACGTACAGGTCCTCGCCCTCGCGCAGGCCCGCGGTCCTGGTCAGCGCGGCGTACGCGGTCAGACCGGTGCCGCCGAGGATGCCGAGGTGGGCCTCCAGCGGGACGCCCTCGTGGCGGCGGATCCTGCGCGTGCCGTCCTCGCCGAGCGCCACCAGCGCGTGGGTGCGCCAGCCCTGCCGGTGGAAGACGAGGTCGCCCTCGGCGAGGCCCGGGGCGCGGGAGGCGACCACCCGGCCCACGGCGCGGCCCTCCAGCGGGGCGCCGAGCGCGAAACCGCCCTCGCCGCCGTCCATCATCCCGCGGTGGTAGGGGTCCACGGACAGCAGGAGGTTCCGTACCAGGGCCGTCCCCGGGGCCGGCTCCGGCACCGGCATGCGGGCCAGGGCGAAGTCGGAGGCGGAGGGGAAGCCGGAGGGGCGGGCGGTCTGGTGCACGGCGTACGCGGTGTTCTCGCTCATGCCGAGGACGCTACGAAGGAATCCCCGGGCCGGGCAGGGAGTTGGGTTCATGGAAGCACCCGCCCCATGAACACCACTCATACCCCGAGGTGGAAGCCGCCCATGGCAGCCCGTCAGGCCGAACTCGCCCCGCACGAACTGCGGATCCTCCTCGCCGTCGCCGAGGCCGGCGGCTTCTCCGCCGCCGCGGCTCGGCTCGGCCTGACCCAGTCCGCGGTCTCCCACTCGGTGCGGGGCAGCGAGGCCAAGGTCGGCGCCGTCCTCTTCGAGCGCGGGCGGACCGGAGCCGTGCCCACCGCGGCGGGGGAGCGGGCGGCGGCCCTCGCCCGGCGGATCCTGCGGCTGTACGAGGTCCTCGGGGACGAGGTCCGCGCGGCCGCGGCCGACGGCTGCGGTGGCGGCGGAGCACTGCGGGGCGTGCTGCGCATCGCCGCGTTCCGCAGTGCCGCCCTGCACCTGCTGCCGCCGGCGCTGGAGCGGCTCGCCGCCCGGCACCCCGGGATCCGCGCGGAGGTGCGCGTGGTGCGGGAGGTGGGGGAG
>NZ_RPSE01000903.1:0-388 GCF_003949955.1 Streptomyces sp. WAC05292 | reverse complement strand
CCCGCCCCCACCACCAGCACGTCCGACGTGTCCGGGGATGAAGACACGGTGCCACCTCCTTCGCTGCCGGTGCGGCCCGTACGGGCCGCTCACCGTGGATTCCGCCCGCCGGCCCGGCCCGGATGCGCCGGGCCTCCGCCGAATGCCGGGCGGGCCGCCATCGGGGGGGCAGCCCCACCCGGAGCGGGTGGCCGGCAGGGTCGCCGCGGGCCCGCCCCGCTGGAAGGCTGGGAGGGGTCCGGGGGCGTCCCCGGCAGCATGGTCCAGCAGCCGCCGGTGAGGTCCGGGGCACGTACGGCAGGGGAGTTCGCGCGTGGGGAAGCAGGCAGTGGGGAAGAACGGCGGCCGGTTCCGGGGGTCCGGGCGGGCGCGGTGCGGGGTCGGGCGG
>NZ_RPSE01000902.1:0-438 GCF_003949955.1 Streptomyces sp. WAC05292 | reverse complement strand
GCCCATCACGCGCAGTCGTAGCGATCCGTAGCGCCCGGATGGGACCCACGGGCCGCAGCCGCCCGAGACGGGCAGGCGCGTAGCAATCCGAGGCGCCCAGAAGCGACCCGCGGGCCGCAAGCCGCCCACTGGGCGGAGGCGTGTAGCGATCCGAGGCGCCCGGAAGCGGCGACGGCCCGCAAGCCGCCCACCGCACCTGCGGCCTGTAGCGATCCGAGGCGCGGGTGACGGGGCCAAAGGGTTGGCTCCGGCCGGTCGGTGGCTCGTCCCCCCTCCCGTTCCCCTGGGGGCTTCCCGGCAGTCTTTCGGCGTTCCGGGGCGGGGTGGCCTGTCAAGGGTGGCCGAAGGCCACCGCGCAGCGACGCGACCGCGGGGAGCGCCCTTGACAGGCCACCCCGCCCCGGAAGGACGATGGGACTGACGGGAAGCCCCCACCAC
>NZ_RPSE01000901.1:0-200 GCF_003949955.1 Streptomyces sp. WAC05292 | reverse complement strand
ACGTAGTCGAACAGCACCACACGGTAGTCGTCGGTCAGGGCGGGCAGGGTGAGCCGCCACATGTTCTGGTCACACCCGAACCCGTGGGCCAGCACCACCGGCGGACCGGCCGGATTACCCGTGACGGTGATGTTGTTCCTGCGTGCGATGTCCATACCGGTCAGTCTGTCATCCCATCGAACAGTCCCCTCCCGTGCGGG
>NZ_RPSE01000900.1:0-458 GCF_003949955.1 Streptomyces sp. WAC05292 | reverse complement strand
GCGCGAGCGCGAACGCCCGCCAGATCCGCGAGATGCTCGACTGCGACATCCCGGTCGCCGCGGCCATCGACCTGGTCGACCAGTGGGTCGCGTTCTTCGGTGTCTCCTCAAGCGTCTTGACGATGACGCGCTCGACGTCAGCGTCGGTGATCTTCCGTGGGACGCCGGGCCGCGGGTCGTCGCACAACCCGTCCAGGCCCCGCTCGATGAAGCGCCGCCGCCAGGTGCGGACCGTGTCCGGAGCGATTCGCAGCCGGCGGGACACCTCCATGATCGAGTGGCCTTCGGCGCACTCCAGCACGATCCGCGACCGCTGAGCCAAGGCCTGAGCCGTCGTACGGCGGCGTAACCAGCCCTCCAGCACCGCTCGCTGGGCATCACTGACCGACAACGGCGCAATCTTCGGACCCGGACGACTCATGCCCAACTAACGATGAATCTCCGACTCAGGTCACTAG
>NZ_RPSE01000008.1:0-52638 GCF_003949955.1 Streptomyces sp. WAC05292 | reverse complement strand
CCAGGAGGCCGTGGAAGGGGGTCAGCGGGGTGGGGCGGCCGTCTGCGGCGCACCGCCAGCCGGGGATCGCCGTCGTGGCGACGACCGCCGTGCCGGCGGCGCCCGGCGGGAGGTCGGCCCGCAGGGAGTGGCCGCCGGTGCGGACCGCCGTGGCGCCCGTACGGGTGAGGCGGGCGACCGCGTCGTCCAGGGCGGTCCGGTCCAGGCACCCGATCGGGTGGGGTCCGGCGGCCGTCGCCGCGGCGGTGTCCCCGTCCCGGGTGCGGACGGTCGCGGTGACCGTGCCGTCCGCCGCGACCGGGCCGAGGCGGGCCACTCCCGTAATCCGGCCGTCCAGCCGGAGCTCGCCGCCGGGGTGGGAGAGGGCGCCGGTGAGGCCGGGGGAGTACCAGTACGCCTCCGAGCCCGGGGTGCAGCGCGCCGTGTACGTCCGCCGGCGCGGCGTGCCGTCCGCGGTGGGCTCCGGGACCCGGTAGACCGCGGCGCCGAGGGCGTTCTCCTGGCGGGCGTACACGCTGTCCGCGGGGTTGGGGGAGGTGAAGGGGGCGCTGCGGACCGTCACCAGCGGGGGAGCGGGGAAGCGGGAGGCCGTCCAGGTGCCCGCGGCGGGGCCGGGGCGGACCCGGGCGCCGATGGCGAAGACCGCGTCCAGGACGGGGTTGTCCGCGCCGAAGAAGGTCCGGCCGTCGTTCTTGAAGCCGTAGCCGAGGGGCTCCAGCGCCTCGTACGTGGCCTCGGGGAGGTAGCTGCTGTAGTACTGCGGGCCTTCGGCGCGCAGCGCGAGCGCGTCGTTGTACGAGGTCTGCGGCGCGCCGGAGTCGGTCCGGTACGCGGGCCAGCCGCTCACCTGCCGGACGGCTTCGGTGTGCGCGGTGATCGACCGGCCGCTCGTGGCGGCGGGCTTGGCCCAGCGCTCCCGCGCGCGGCGGACGTCGGCGTTCCACGCGGCCGCCGCGGACTCGGCGAAGACCAGGCCGGCCATCAGGACGGCCGCCGCCGGGACGAGGATCCGGTGCCGGGCGCCGAGGTGCAGCAGGCCCACGGCGAGGACGGACAGGGCGCCGCCGACCAGGACGGCCGGCCAGGTCCAGCCGCCGAAGTCGTCGGTGCGGCGCAGCAGGAACGCGGCGGCGGCGAGCACGGCGGCCGCCGCCGCGGCGTGGAGCGGGCGGGGGCGGTGCGCCAGGGCCAGCCAGGCCAGCACCACCAGCAGGGCGCTGAAGACGAAGGTCTCGCGGTACGGGTTGCCGTTGGGCACCGCCAGCCCGTGCCAGGCGTACTGGGTGGGCGGGAACTGGAAGGAGGCGAGGACCAGCACCGTCGCCGCGCCCCACACCAGGCGCGTGCGGCGGGCGATCGCCGGGTGGAAGAGGAACGTCAGCGCGAGGACCGTGGCGAGCGAGGCGACGTACAGCCGGGGGCGGCCGCCCCACAGGTGCGTGGCCGGCAGCATCCCGGAGATCAGGACGTCCAGCCCCACGGGCCGGAACGCCGCGGCCTCGGTCGGCTGCGCGGAGCTGCTCGACAGGAACGACGGCAGCAGCAGGGGCAGGGTCAGCAGGATCCCGGTCGCCGCGGCGGTGGCGGCGCGCCACAGCGCGCGCAGCCGCTGCCGGCCGGTGGTGTCCGCGGTGGCCAGGCGGACCGCGAGGAGCACGCAGGCGGCCGTCGTCGCCATCATCGCGGTGTAGAAGTTCCCGAGCCAGGCGAGCGCGACGAGCAGCGCGGCGCCCGGCCAGCGGCGCTCCTGGATGCACCACTCGACGGCGATGCCGAGCAGCGGCAGCGCGACGAGGCCCCAGAGCCACATGGGGATGTACGAGGCGTCGCTGAGGGCCCAGCCGCACAGCCCGTAGCAGGCGCCGAGGACGCCCCGCTGCCACCAGGGGCCGGGCCGGAGCCGGCCGAGGTAGACCGCCATGGCCGCGGCGGCGGTGCCCGTGGTCAGCGGGGTGATCGCGAAGACGGCGAGGTCGACGTGGTCGCGGGGGACGAGGACGGCCGCCCAGGAGAACGGGTTCCCGAGGTAGGTGTGGTGGTCGGAGAGGAACTGCTGTCCGAATCCGCCGCGCCAGGTGAACAGCAGGTCGCCGGCGGCCTGCCCGTGGGCGAGGTCCCACAGCCCGCGGTGGAAGGGGACGTACTGGTTGGCCTGGTCGTTGACGGCCCGGCCGAGGCTGCCGAAGGGTGAGGCGCCCCGGGCGGCCCAGGCCGTGCAGACGGCGGCCGCGGTCAGCAGGAAGGCAAGCAGCGGGGCTCGGAGGCGGGCGAGGACCGGGTGGCTGCGGGCGGCGGACGGCGGCCGGGCCGGGCTGTCCGCTGCCGTCGGCTCCGGGGTGACCGTCCGCAATGTCGCGCTCCCTGCTGGTCGTGCCTTTCGGGGGGAATCGGTGGGCAGTGTAGTGGTCCGGCGGGGTTCGGCCGGACCGCCGCGGGGCGGGTGCGCGGCGGGTGCGGGCCGGCCTGCCCATACCACACCCCGGCCCCGGGTGCCGCCCGGGAGCCCGCAGGCCAGACGCGGCACGGGCCGCGGGGCCGCAGGCGGGGCGGCCGCAGGGCCTTTGTTTTGACCGGAGTGGATGGGGTGGGTACGCTCAGACCTTGTGCCTGGGGTGTGCCTGGGCTCCCGTGCGTGTCCATCAACCGCACGCGGGCCGCACAAGCCGCCGCGATCCACGTCCTCCCGCGCTTGCGCGGGGGTCTGCCGGATCCGACACACCCGACCGCGTGGGTCGGGGAACGTTCCAGGTTAGCTTCACTACACGGCACACAGAAACCGGAGAAGTAGTGCCTACGATCCAGCAGCTGGTCCGGAAGGGCCGGCAGGACAAGGTCGAGAAGACGAAGACGCCCGCGCTCGAGGCTTCGCCCCAGCGCCGCGGCGTCTGCACGCGTGTGTTCACGACCACCCCGAAGAAGCCGAACTCGGCGCTCCGCAAGGTCGCGCGTGTGCGTCTGACCTCCGGCATCGAGGTCACCGCTTACATTCCGGGTGAGGGACACAACCTGCAGGAGCACTCGATCGTGCTCGTGCGTGGTGGCCGTGTGAAGGACCTGCCGGGTGTTCGTTACAAGATCATCCGCGGTGCGCTTGACACCCAGGCTGTCAAGAACCGCAAGCAGGCCCGCAGCCGCTACGGCGCCAAGAAGGAGAAGTAAGAATGCCTCGTAAGGGCCCCGCCCCGAAGCGCCCGGTCATCATCGACCCGGTCTACCAGTCTCCTCTTGTCACCTCCCTGATCAACAAGATCCTGCTGAACGGCAAGCGCTCCACCGCCGAGCGCATCGTCTACGGCGCCATGGAAGGCCTCCGCGAGAAGACCGGCAACGACCCGGTCATCACGCTGAAGCGCGCGCTGGAGAACGTCAAGCCGTCGCTCGAGGTCAAGTCCCGCCGCGTCGGTGGTGCGACCTACCAGGTTCCGGTCGAGGTCAAGCCGGGTCGCCAGTCGACCCTCGCGCTGCGCTGGCTCGTGGGCTACTCCCGCGCCCGCCGCGAGAAGACCATGACCGAGCGCCTCATGAACGAGCTCCTCGACGCCTCGAACGGCCTCGGTGCGGCCGTCAAGAAGCGCGAGGACACGCACAAGATGGCCGAGTCCAACAAGGCCTTCGCGCACTACCGCTGGTAGTCGCAACCCACATCGAGACCGAGAGAAGACTGAAGCCTTATGGCTACCACTTCGCTTGACCTGGCCAAGGTGCGCAACATCGGCATCATGGCCCACATCGACGCGGGCAAGACGACCACCACCGAGCGCATCCTGTTCTACACCGGTGTCTCCTACAAGATCGGTGAGGTCCACGACGGCGCTGCCACGATGGACTGGATGGAGCAGGAGCAGGAGCGCGGCATCACGATCACGTCTGCCGCGACGACCTGCCACTGGCCGCTCGAGGACGTCGACCACACCATCAACATCATCGACACCCCGGGCCACGTGGACTTCACGGTCGAGGTGGAGCGTTCGCTCCGCGTCCTCGACGGTGCCGTCACCGTGTTCGACGGTGTCGCCGGTGTGGAGCCGCAGTCCGAGACGGTGTGGCGTCAGGCCGACCGTTACGGCGTGCCGCGCATCTGCTTCGTCAACAAGCTCGACCGCACCGGCGCCGAGTTCCACCGCTGCGTCGACATGATCAAGGACCGCCTCGGCGCGGTTCCGATCGTCATGCAGCTCCCGATCGGTGCCGAGGCGGACTTCCAGGGCGTTGTCGACCTGGTCCGCATGAAGGCGCTGGTCTGGTCCGCCGAGGCGACCAAGGGCGAGATGTACGACGTCGTCGACATCCCCGACACGCACACCGAGGCCGCCGAAGAGTGGCGCGGCAAGCTGGTCGAGACCGTCGCCGAGAACGACGACGAGATCATGGAGCTCTTCCTCAACGGCGAGGAGCCGACCGAGGAGCAGCTGCACGCCGCCGTGCGCCGCATCATCCTGGGCTCCGGCAAGGGCGAGGGCTCGACGATCACCGCGGTGTTCTGCGGTACCGCGTTCAAGAACAAGGGTGTCCAGCCCCTGCTCGACGCGGTCGTCCGCTACCTCCCGTCGCCGCTCGACATCGAGGCCATCGAGGGCCACGACGTCAAGGACGCCGAGACCGTCGTGAAGCGCAAGCCGTCGGACGAGGAGCCCCTCGCCGCGCTCGCCTTCAAGATCATGAGCGACCCGCACCTCGGCAAGCTCACCTTCGTCCGGGTTTACTCGGGCCGCCTGGAGGCCGGCACCGCGGTGCTGAACTCCGTCAAGGGCAAGAAGGAGCGCATCGGCAAGATCTACCGCATGCACGCGAACAAGCGTGAGGAGATCGACTCGGTGGGCGCCGGCGACATCGTCGCCGTCATGGGCCTGAAGCAGACCACCACCGGTGAGACGCTGTGCGACGAGAAGCAGCCGGTCATCCTGGAGTCCATGGACTTCCCGGCCCCGGTCATCCAGGTCGCCATCGAGCCCAAGTCCAAGGGTGACCAGGAGAAGCTGGGTGTCGCCATCCAGCGTCTCGCGGAGGAGGACCCCTCCTTCCACGTCCACTCGGACGAGGAGACCGGCCAGACCATCCTCGGCGGCATGGGCGAACTGCACCTCGAGGTGCTGGTCGACCGCATGAAGCGCGAGTTCAAGGTCGAGGCCAACGTCGGCAAGCCGCAGGTCGCGTACCGCGAGACCATCCGCAAGTCGGTCGAGCGCCACGACTACACGCACAAGAAGCAGACCGGTGGTACCGGTCAGTTCGCCAAGGTGCAGATCGCGATCGAGCCGATCACCGAGACCGACGGTCCGGCGTACGAGTTCGTGAACAAGGTCACCGGTGGCCGCGTGCCGAAGGAGTACATCCCTTCGGTCGACGCCGGTGCGCAGGAGGCCATGCAGTTCGGCATCCTGGCCGGCTACGAGATGACGGGCGTCCGCGTCACGCTTCTCGACGGTGCCTTCCACGAGGTCGACTCCTCCGAGCTCGCGTTCAAGATCGCCGGTTCGCAGGCCTTCAAGGAGGCCGCGCGCAAGGCGTCCCCCGTGCTCCTCGAGCCGATGATGGCCGTTGAGGTCACCACGCCCGAGGACTACATGGGCGACGTCATCGGCGACATCAACTCCCGCCGTGGCCAGATCCAGGCCATGGAGGAGCGTCACGGCGCCCGCGTCGTGAAGGGCCTCGTGCCGCTGTCGGAGATGTTCGGCTACGTCGGAGACCTCCGCAGCAAGACCTCGGGTCGCGCCAGCTACTCGATGCAGTTCGACTCCTACGCCGAGGTTCCGCGGAACGTCGCCGAGGAGATCATCGCGAAGGCCAAGGGCGAGTAACTCTCCCGAGCACACGCTTTAGGCTTGTCACCGGAACCTCCGGGGCAGCAGGAGATTCTTCCGAAAAACCTGTTGCCCCGGGGACCGGCTTTCCAGCAAAGATCACCTGGCGCCGATGAGTAAGGCGTACAGAACCACTCTCCAGGAGGACCCCCGTGGCGAAGGCGAAGTTCGAGCGGACTAAGCCGCACGTCAACATCGGCACCATCGGTCACATTGACCACGGTAAGACGACCCTCACGGCCGCCATTACCAAGGTGCTGCACGACGCGTACCCGGACCTGAACGAGGCCTCGGCCTTCGACCAGATCGACAAGGCTCCCGAGGAGCGCCAGCGCGGTATCACCATCTCCATCGCGCACGTCGAGTACCAGACCGAGGCGCGTCACTACGCCCACGTCGACTGCCCGGGTCACGCGGACTACATCAAGAACATGATCACCGGTGCCGCGCAGATGGACGGCGCCATCCTCGTGGTCGCCGCCACCGACGGCCCGATGCCGCAGACCAAGGAGCACGTGCTCCTGGCCCGCCAGGTCGGCGTTCCGTACATCGTCGTCGCCCTGAACAAGGCCGACATGGTGGACGACGAGGAGATCCTGGAGCTCGTCGAGCTCGAGGTGCGCGAGCTCCTCTCCGAGTACGAGTTCCCGGGCGACGAGCTCCCGGTCGTCCGCGTCTCGGCGCTGAAGGCGCTCGAGGGCGACAAGGAGTGGGGCGAGAAGCTCCTCGGCCTCATGTCCGCCGTCGACGAGGCCATCCCGACCCCGCCGCGTGACACCGAGAAGCCGTTCCTCATGCCCGTCGAGGACGTCTTCACGATCACCGGTCGCGGTACGGTCGTCACCGGCCGTATCGAGCGCGGTGTCCTGAAGGTCAACGAGACCGTCGACATCATCGGCATCCGCCCGGAGAAGACCACCACCACGGTCACCGGCATCGAGATGTTCCGCAAGCTGCTCGACGAGGGCCAGGCCGGTGAGAACGTCGGTCTGCTGCTCCGCGGCATCAAGCGCGAGGACGTCGAGCGCGGCCAGGTCATCATCAAGCCGGGCTCGGTCACCCCGCACACCGAGTTCGAGGCGCAGGCCTACATCCTGTCCAAGGACGAGGGTGGCCGCCACACGCCGTTCTTCAACAACTACCGTCCGCAGTTCTACTTCCGTACCACGGACGTGACGGGCGTTGTGACCCTGCCGCAGGGCACCGAGATGGTCATGCCGGGCGACAACACCGAGATGTCCGTCCAGCTGATCCAGCCGGTCGCCATGGAGGAGGGCCTGAAGTTCGCCATCCGTGAGGGTGGTCGCACCGTGGGCGCCGGCCAGGTCACCAAGATCGTGAAGTAAGTTCCTTCACGTTCTGACCTGGTAGTCCGCGCGAGCGGGCTCCGTGTCTGACACCAGGGCCCCTTCCCTGTCGCTCCGGCGGCGGGGGAGGGGCCCTGGCTGTTTCCGGGCGGGACGCGCCGCCGCCCGGGGGCGCGTACGGAAGAGGGCCGCACCCCCGGCGGGGTGCGGCCCTCTCCGCGCGTGCGGTGCGGCGGTCGTCAGGCCGTGCGCAGCGACTCCGTGAACGCCTTGCAGGCGGCGTAGTCGGGCAGCAGCCCCGTCTCGACGGCCTGCGCCAGTGACGGCGCGGCCTCGTCGCGGGCGGACAGCAGCGGGACCTCCGCCGGCCACTCGATGCCCAGGTCGGGATCGAGCGGGTGCACCGAGTGCTCGCCGGTCGGGTTGTAGGTCTCGGAGCAGAGGTACGACAGGGTGGCGTCGTCGGTGAGGGCGCAGAAGCCGTGGCCCATGCCCTCGGGGATGTAGACCGCGCGGCGGTCGGTGTCGTCGAGGCGGACGCCCTCCCAGCGGCCGAAGGTCGGCGAGCCGACCCGCAGGTCGACGATGACGTCGAGCACGGCGCCGCGCACGCACGTCACGTACTTCGCCTGGCCGGGCGGCACGTCGGCGAAGTGGATGCCGCGGACGACGCCGCGGGAGGAGACGGAGAGGTTGGCCTGCGCCAGCTTCAGCGGGTGGCCGACGAGTTCGGCGAGCCTGTCGAAGCGGTACCACTCGGTGAACAGGCCGCGCGGGTCGCCGTGCAGCTGCGGGGTGACCTCGAAGACGCCCTCGAGGGAGAGTTCGCGGAACTTCACTTGGCCGCCTCCTCGTCGAGCAGGTTCAGCAGGTACTGGCCGTAGCCGCTCTTGAGCAGGGGCTCGGCCAGCGTGCGCAGCTGCGCGTCGTCGATCAGGCCGGCCCGCCAGGCGGCCTCCTCGATGCAGCCGATCTTGAAGCCCTGGCGCTCCTCGATGACGCGGACGAACTCGGAGGCCTGGACCATGGAGACGAAGGTGCCGGTGTCCAGCCAGGCGGTGCCGCGGTCGAGGATCGTGACGTTGAGCTCGCCGGCCTGGAGGTAGGCGTCGTTGACCGCGGTGATCTCCAACTCGCCGCGGGCGCTGGGCTCCAGGCCCCTGGCTATCTCCACGACGCGGTTGTCGTAGAAGTACAGGCCGGGCACGGCGTAGCGGGACTTGGGCTTGGCGGGCTTCTCCTCGATGGAGATGGCCTGGCCCTTCTCGTCGAACTCGACGACGCCGTACGCCGTCGGGTCGGCGACGGGGTAGGCGAAGACGCGGCCGCCCTTGGCGCCGGTGTGCTCGGCGAGGCGCGTGCCGAGGCCGCTGCCGTGGAAGATGTTGTCGCCGAGGATCAGGGCGACGGACTCGTCGCCGATGAAGTCGGCGCCGAGGACGAAGGCCTGGGCGATGCCCTCGGGGCGCTCCTGGACCGCGTACTCCAGCCGCAGGCCGAACTGGGAGCCGTCGCCGAGCAGCCGCTCGAACTGCGCACGGTCCTCCGGCGTGGTGATGACGAGAATCTCACTGATTCCGGCCATGACCAGGGTGGAGAGCGGATAGTAGATCATCGGCTTGTCGAAGACGGGGAGCAGCTGCTTCGAGACTGCCCGGGTCAGCGGCCAGAGTCGGGATCCGGTTCCGCCGGCCAAGAGAATTCCACGCATGGGCACAACCCTATGCGAGAGCAAGCGGAACAAGGCGCTCCGGGCCGGTGGGGTGGTAGGACAAGCGGCTAGACTCTTCGTACTATGCGCATCCTCGTGACCGGCGGCGCCGGCTTCATCGGTTCAGAATTTGTTCGCCAGCAGCTCGGTGCGGATGCATCGGCCCAGATCACGGTCTTCGACAAGCTGACCTACTCCGGAGTGGAAGCCAACCTCGCGCCGGTCGCGGACCACTCCGGTTACAAGTTCGTCAAGGGCGACATCTGCGACGCCGAGGCCGTCGACGCGGTGATGCCCGGTCACGACGTCGTGGTGCACTTCGCCGCCGAGTCGCACGTCGACCGCTCCATCGCCGGCGCCGGCCCGTTCGTCATGACCAACGTCGTCGGCACCCAGGTGCTGCTGGACTCCGCACGGAGGCACGGCGTCGGCCGCTTCGTGCACATCTCCACCGACGAGGTCTACGGCTCCATCAGCGAGGGCTCCTGGACCGAGGAGTGGCCGCTGGTCCCCAACTCCCCGTACTCCGCCTCCAAGGCCTCCTCCGACCTGCTGGCGCTGGCGTACGCGCGCACGCACGGCATGGACGTCGTGGTGACCCGCTGCTCCAACAACTACGGGCACTACCAGTTCCCGGAGAAGGTCATCCCGCTGTTCGTCACCAACCTGATGGACGGCCGGAAGGTCCCGCTGTACGGCAACGGCGGCAACGTCCGCGACTGGCTGCACGTCTCCGACCACTGCCGCGGCATCGACCTGGCGATGCGCAAGGGCCGCGGCGGCGAGGTCTACAACATCGGCGGCGGCACCGAGCTCACCAACAAGGAGCTCACCGGCGTCCTGCTGGAGGCCGCCGGCCTCGGCTGGGACATGGTCGAGCACGTCGAGGACCGCAAGGGCCACGACCTGCGCTACTCCATCGACATCAGCAAGATCAACGCCGAGCTCGGCTACGAGCCGCAGGTCCGCTTCGAGGACGGCATCGCGCAGACCATCGCCTGGTACCGCGAGAACCGCGCCTGGTGGGAGCCGCTGAAGGACAAGGCGGCGCTGCAGAAGTGACCGCCTCCGCCACCCCCGCCGTGCCGTCCGCCGCCGGGCGCTGGGTCGTCACCGGCGCCGCCGGCATGCTCGGCAGGGACCTCCTCGCGGTACTGGAGGACGCCGGGATCGAGGCCGCCGGCCTGCGCCGCGCCGACCTCGACGTCACCGACGCCGCAGCCGTCCGGGCCGCCGTCGAGGGCGCCGCCGTCGTCGTCAACTGCGCCGCCTGGACCGACGTCGACGGCGCGGAGACCGCCGAGGACGCCGCCACCGCCGTCAACGGCACCGGCGTGCGCGTCCTCGCCGCCGCCTGCGCCGACGCCGGCGCGCGCCTGCTGCACGTCTCCACCGACTACGTGCTTCCCGGCGACGCCTCGGAGCCGTACCGCGAGGACGCCGAGACCGGCCCGCTCAACGCGTACGGCCGCAGCAAGCTCGCGGGCGAGCGCGCCGTCGCCGAACTGCTCCCGCAGGACGGCTACACCGTCCGCACCGCCTGGCTGTACGGCGAGCACGGACCCAACTTCGTCGCGACCATGCTGAAACTGGCCGCCCAGCGCGACACCCTCGACGTCGTCGACGACCAGCACGGCCAGCCCACCTGGTCCCGCGCGCTCGCCCACCGGCTCGTCGAGCTGGGCCTCGCCGCCCTCGCGGGCCGCGCCCCGGCCGGCGTCTACCACGGCACCGCGAGCGGCCGCACCACCTGGCTCGGCCTGGCCCGCGAGGCCTACCGGCTCGCCGGCCTCGACCCGGAGCGGATCCGCCCCACCACCTCCGCGGCCTTCGTCCGCCCCGCGGCGCGCCCCGCGTTCAGCGTCCTCGGCCACGACCGCTGGGCCGAGGCCGGCCTGGCCCCGCTCGCCGACTGGCGCGAGCAGCTCGCCGAAGCGCTGGCCACGCCCGAGTTCACCCGGCTCGCCGCCGCGGCCCGCGAGGGCAGCACGGGATGAAGGCCCTGCTGGGCAAGGCAACCGCGGCGCTGCCGCCGGGCACCGTCGCGGTGGCCGGCGGCACCGTCGTGCTGGGCGCGGCCTCGTACGTCCACCTGGGCGTGGCCGGGCACAGCCTCTCCACCGAGGCCATGGCGAACGTCTCCGTCCTGTGGACGATCGTGATGTCCGTCGGCATCGGCGTGTTCTTCCCCGTCGAGCAGGAGCTCACCCGGATCGTCGCCGCCCGCACGGTCCTCGGCCAGGGCGCCGCACCCGTGCTGCGCCGGGCCACCCTGCTGACCGCGGCGATGCTCGGCGCGACCCTGCTCGTCCTCACCCTCGGCGCCGGACCGATCGCCGACCTCCTCTTCCAGGGCGACCGCGGCCTGGTCGCGGCGCTCGGCGGCGCCTTCACCGGCATGGCCGTCTGCTACCTGACCCGCGGCGTGCTCGCCGGCCTCGGCCGGTTCGGCGCGTACGGGCTCCAGCTCGGCCTCGACGGCGGGCTGCGGATCCTCCTCGCCTTCGGCTGCGCGGTGCTCGGGCTGGACTCCGCGCTCGCCTTCAGCCTCGTCCTCGCCCTCGCGCCCGTCGCCGCCATGCTCGTCACGCTGCCGCCGCTGCTGCGCGCCGCCGGGCCCGGCGGGGCCGTCTCCTGGCGGGAGCTGACGGGCGGTCTGGGCCTGCTCATCTGCTCGACGCTGCTCTCGCAGGTCGTCGTCAACGCCGCGGTGATGAGCACCAAGCTGCTCGCCCCGAGCGACAGCGTGCTGATCGCCGCCCTGCTCAACGCCCTCGTCCTGGCGCGCGTGCCGCTGTTCGTCTTCGGCTCGCTGCAGGCCTCGCTGCTGGGCGGGCTGACCGCCGCGTTCACCGCCGGCGACCGGGCGGCGTTCTCGGCGATGCTGCGCCGGATCGCCGTCGTCGTCGGCCTGCTCGGCCTGGCCGGCGGCATCCCGGCGACGGCGCTCGGCCCCTGGCTGATCGAGGTCCTCTTCGGGGCCCGCCCCGTCCTGGGCTGCCTCGACTTCTTCCTGCTGTCCGCCGGCACCGTGGCGTACATGTTCGCGATGGTGCTCGGCCAGGCGCTGATGGTCTTCAAGCGGCACCACCTGCAGCTGCTGTGCTGGGCCGTCGGCACCGCCGTCCTCGTGGCCGTCACCTTCGCACCGGGCGAGGTGGCCCTGCGCGTCATCCTGGCCTACGCCCTCGGCTCCCTGGCGACCGTGCTCGGTATGCTGGCCGTGCTGAGGCTGAGGTTCCCCGGGGCTCCGGGCGCAACCGGGGAGCCCGGGCACGAGGGCGCCGCAAGCCCGCTGGGCGCCGGGGCGGTCGGGGAGTGACCATGCCGGCCCACGACGTCCCACCGATCAACGCGCACGCGAACGTGCCACTTTCCGCTGGAGCTACCGTGTCCCAATACGACGATGTCTGGCTGGTCATACCGGCCTATAACGAGGGCCAGGTGATCGCCGGGGTCGTCGAGGATGCGCGCAAGACGTTCCCCCACATCGTCGTCGTCGACGACGGCAGCACCGACGACTCCGCCGAGCACATCGCCACCACCGGCGCCCACCTGGTGCGCCACCCGGTCAACCTCGGCCAGGGCGCCGCCCTGCAGACCGGCCTGAAGTACGCCCTGGCCCAGCCCGGCGCCCGCTACTTCGCCACCTTCGACGCGGACGGCCAGCACCAGACCGCCGACGTCGAGAAGATGGTCGAGGTCCTGCGCCGCGACGAGGCCGACGTCGTCCTCGGCTCCCGCTTCATCGAGCAGAACGGCCAGGTGCCGTGGATCAAGCGGGTCGTGCTGCGCACCGCCGCCGCCGTCAGCCCGACGGCCCGCAAGCTCAAGCTGACCGACGCGCACAACGGCCTGCGCGTGCTGAGCCGCAAGGCCGCCGAGCAGCTGAACATCACCATGAACGGCATGGCGCACGCGTCGGAGATCGTCGGCTTCCTCGCCGGGTCCGACCTGCGCGTCGCCGAGGTCCCCGTGGACATCCTCTACACCGAGTACTCGCGCGCCAAGGGCCAGTCCCTGATCAACGGCGTGAACATCGTCTTCGACATCACCATGCGGGAGCGTGACCGCTGATGAAGTACTTCTGGATTCAGCTGCTCCTCATCGCGGGCTCGCTGTCCATGGCCCTGGTCTTCATACGGACCTGGGGCCAGGCCAAGAACCGGGCGTGGAAGCGCATCGCGTTCTCCGTGTTCGTCGTCGTCAACGTCTACGCGGTGCTCCGCCCGACGGACGTCACCTGGCTCGCCCACCAGCTCGGCGTCGGCCGCGGCACCGACCTCGTGCTGTACGTGATGGTGCTGGCGATGGGCTTCCTGACCCTCAACACCTTCCTGCGCTTCCGCTCGCTGGAGAAGAAGATCACCGACCTGGCCCGCACGGTCGCGCTCAACGAGGGCGCCCGCCACAACGACGAGCGCCTCGGCAAGCCCGAGGAGGGTGCCGACGCAGGCGCCGGCTCCACGAAGGTGAAGGCCTGACACCGTGGCGACGTTCGACTTCATGCTCCCCTACTACGGGGACGTGCAGCTGATGCAGGACGCCGTCCGCAGCGTCCTGGCCCAGACGGACCCCGACTTCCGCCTCGTCGTCATCGACGACGGCAAGGAGCCGGACGTCCCGGGCTGGTTCGAGTCGCTCGGCGACCGCCGCGTCACCTACCTGCGCAACGAGCAGAACCTCGGCATCACCAAGAACTTCCAGAAGTGCGTCTACCTCTCCGAGGCCGACCACGTCGTCATCATGGGCTGCGACGACCTGCTGCACCCCCACTACCTGGAGACCGTCCGCGGCATCCTCGCCGAGCACCCCGGCATCGGCATGGTCCAGCCCGGCGTCGAGGTCATCGACGGCGAGGGCCGGCCGGCCCACGGACTCGCCGACCAGGCCAAGCGGCGCCTGTACGCGCCGCAGGTCGACGGCCGGCGCGTGATGGGCGGCGAGGAGCTCGCCACCAGCGTGCTGCGCGGCAACTGGCTGTACTTCCCGTCGATCTGCTGGCGCGGCGACGCCCTCCGGAAGATCAACTTCCGGGACGAGTACAGCGTCATCCAGGACCTGGCGCTCGTCGTCGACCTCCTGGAGGCCGGCGAGGACATGGTCATCGACGAGTCGACGACCGTCTTCCGCTACCGCCGCCACGCCGTCAGCGAGTCCTCCCTCCAGGCCTTCTCCGGCACCCGCTTCACCGAAGCCGAGCGGTACTTCTCCGCCGTGGCCGCGCGCATGGAAGCCCGCGGCTGGCACAAGGCCGCCAAGGCGGCCCGCTTCCGCAGCGCCTCCCGCCTCCACGCGATCACGATGCTGCCGGGCGCGCTGCGCCGCGGCAACCGCGAAGGCCTGCGCACGCTCGCGCGGCACGCGTTCACGGCCGGTCAGCGAGCCGACTGACACCCCGCACGCCCCAGACCGCGGCCCCCCCCGGCCCCGCCGCGCGGTTCCACCCGCATCCGGATTGGACGGACATGACACACCTGGCCCCCGAGGCCATCGGAGAGCCCGGTGCCACGCGCGGCGGCACCGGAACCGGCACGAGGACGGGGGCCGGGCCGGCCGCGGCGGCCGCCGGGCGCCTGCGGGCGTGGTTCTCCCGCCGCTGGGTCCGCGCCCTCGCCGAGGTCGTCGTCAGCCTGGCGGCCGCCCTCGGCTACATGCTGCTGAGCCGGCACATCGTGGTGAACCCGATCATCCGCCTCGGACAGGTCAGCGGCCTGGCCGCGCTCCAGAAGTACGCCGCCGTCCTCGGCCTGCCGCTCCTCGCCCTCCTCCTTTACACCGCCTACCGCGGCTCGGCCCGGCGGCACGCCCTGGCCAAGCGCCTGGTGTGCGCGGCGCTGGCGGGCCTGGCCACCGGCGTCATCGCCGGCGGCGTCGTCGTCGCCCTGCGCGGCACGCCCCACCCGCTCGGCGGCCAGGACGGCGACCCGGGCGTCCTGATCGCCATGGCCAACTCGTTCCTGCACGACGAGGGGATGTCGGGCATCTACCCGCCCGCCTTCCCGGCCCTGATGGCCCTCTGGGCCAAGATCCGCTACCACGGCCGCGGCGAGACCGGCTTCGCCCTGCACGACCTGCAGATCTTCTTCACCGCGGTCGCCGGGCCGATGGCGTACCTCGCCTGGCGGACCCTGCTGCGCCCCTTCTGGGCGCTGCTCATCGCGGTGCCGGCGACCGTGCTGTTCCTCGACCCGATCCGCCCGTACAGCCACGTCGTCATGATCGTGCTGCTGCCGCTGCTGGGGTACTGGCTGCGGCAGATGCGCCGGCCCGAGGGCCGCACCACCCGGCAGCTGGTGCTGCGCGGCGCCGGCCTCGGCGCCGTCTTCGGCGTCCTGTTCCTGTGGTACTCCGGCTGGTACGTGTGGGCGGCCCCCGGCATCGCCGTCCTCGCGCCGTTCCTCTTCCCGTGGCGCCGCGGCGGCGGGGCCGCCCGCAAGGCCGGCCTGTTCGTCGGGTCCACCGTGGCCGTGGCCGGGGCCGTCGCCTCCCCGCTGCTGTACCAGATGGTGCGGCTGGGCGCCGAGAACCCCGACCGGTACGCGTTCCTCTCCGTGTACGCCGACCCCGGCTACGTCCTCGGCTGGGTCTCGGACCGGTCCGGGACGCTGACGTACCAGACCTGGCCGGTCGCCGGCGAGATGGCCGGGCAGAGCGGCTTCGCCCTGCTCCTGCTGTTCGCCGTGGGCCTCGGCCTGGGCCTGGGCCTGCGGAGCATCATGGTCCGCACGGCGGCGGCGGTCCTCGCGGGCGCCTGGTTCGCCCGCTTCTGGTTCGCCTCGCAGATGGCCCACGAGAAGGCCGTCCAGCTCTACCCCCGCACCACCTGGATCATCATGTACTGCCTGATGATCCTGGCCGTGCTCGGCATGATGGCCGCCGTCGGCCGCGGCTCCGGGTGGGTCGAGCGGACCCTGCGCCCGCGCACCGGCCAGGCCGGCGGCCCGTCCGCGGACCGGGTCGTCCCGCAGCGGGTGGTGCGCCAGCTCGCCGCCGGCATGATCTGCGTGACCGCCCTGTTCGCCGCGATGGGCGCCTCCTGGTCGGTCAACCGCTACATGCCCTCGCAGGACGTCGACCAGATGGGCATCGACGCGTACCGGGCGCACACGCTGAAGGAGCGCGACGGCACCTGCCCGCGCTACTCGCCCGTGAAGGGGGAGTGCGAGGACATCAAGAAGCGGGACTGGAAGCCCGCCCCCATCCAGGACTTCATCTGGTGCGCGGGCATCCTGGCCGACGAATGGCCGTCCGTCTGCGGGCACAAGGCGCCCAAGGGCGTCCGCTCGCGGACCGACATCGAGCGGGACCGGATGGCGAAGCTCGCCGAGGAAGCGAAGAAGGCCGAGTCCGAGAAGAAGGCCGAGTCCGCGAAGAAGTAGCCGCCGCCCGACGGCTGCCGGGGCCCCCGGCCCGACCGCGTGCGCGCGGCCGGACCGGGGGCCTTCGCACGTCCTCCCCACGGCCTCCCCACCCCGCGCGCGGGGTTGTCGGAGCCGGCCAGTAGCATCCGCCGCAACAGTCATGTCTTCGTCAAGCGGCGCGCGCCCAAGGGGTGGGAAGAACAACGTGAAACTCAATCGTGTACGGGGGACGGCTCTGGCTGCCGTGCTCGGTACCGCAGCGGTCCTGGGCGTCCAGGCCACGGCGGGAGCCGAACCGGGGGCCGACGCAGGCACGGGAAGACCGACGGCCTACAGCAGCAAGGCGAAGGCCAGGGGGCCGGTCGCGAGCGAGGTGCACAAGCTTGCGCTCAAGGCCAAGGGCGCCGGCGAGGCGGTACTCGCCCGGCAGGACACCGAGCCGTTCGGCCTCCTCGGCGTCTCCTGGACGGACCCGGCCGCCAAGGTCGAGGGGACCATCGAGGCCCGCGCCCGCGACGCCCGTACGGGGAAGTGGTCGCGGTGGATCGGGCTGGAGCCCGTCAAGCCCGGCATGGACGGGCCGCGCCCCGGCGCGAAGGGCGCGACCGAGCCCGTGTGGGTCGGCGCATCCGACGGCGCCGAGGTCCGGGTCAAGGGCGGAACCATACCCGCCGGCATGGAGCTCACCCTGGTCGACCCGGGCGGCAAGGCCGACGCCGCCCGGCGCAGCGGCACCCTGAACGCGGACCCGGCGGCCTTCTCCGCGACCACCGCGGAACCGGGGCCGCCGTCCACCGCCCCCAAGCCGACCGTCGTGTCGCGGTTGGAGTGGGGCGCCGACGAGTCCCTCAACAACGAGGGCCCGATCTACCTCCCCGAGGGCAGGGTCAAGGCGGTCTTCGTCCACCACACCGCCGACGCCCAGCCGTACGACTGCTCGCAGTCGGCCGCGATCGTCCAGGGGATCCACGTCTACCACGTGAAGACCAACGGCTGGCGCGACCTCGGCTACAACTTCCTCGTCGACAAGTGCGGCACGATCTTCGAGGGCCGGCAGGGCGGCATCGACCGGCCCGTCCTCGGCGCGCACACCTACGGCTGGAACGCCGAGTCGGCGGGCATCGCCGTCCTCGGCGACCACACCTCCACCGACACCACCCCGGCCGCGCAGGCGGCGATCGCCCGCATCGCCGCGTACAAGCACGGCCAGTACGACGGCGACATGAACGGCACCGCGACGCTGACCGCAGGCGCCACGCAGGTCAACTTCTCCGGCAAGTCCTTCACCGCCGGGCAGGCCTACCCGTTCAAGGCGGTCTCCGGACACCGGGACGGCTTCAACACGCAGTGCCCGGGGGACCGGCTCTACGGGCAGCTCGACGCGGTCCGCGCCGCCGGCCCCGCCGCGCAGCTGAAGGCGACCACCCTGAACGGCAAGCCCGTCCAGCCGGGCACCGTCCACCAGACCGGCGGCCCGCTCGCCCTGGAGTGGAGCACCAGCACGCCCAGCGACCGGTTGGCGAAGTTCGAGCTGCTGGTCGACGGCGCCCCGGTCGCGACGGTGCCGGGCACCGCGCGCTCCGCCGGCGCGATGCTGCCCTCCGGCAGCCACCAGGTCGAGGTCCGGGCCACCGCGCTGAACGGCGCCGTGTCCACCTCGCTGCCGGTCAGCGTCCTCGCAGAGGTCAGCCCGGCCACGTTCGTGCCGGTCGCCCCCAAGCGGCTGATGGACACCCGCGAGGGCCTCGGCGTCCCGAAGGCCCAGGTGGGGCCGGGCGGCACGGTCACCCTGCCCGTCGCCGGCGTCCAGGGCGTCCCGGCCACGGGCGTCACGTCCGTCGTGCTGAACGTGACCGCGACCAACCCGACCGAGGCGAGCTTCGTGTCGGTGTACCCGAACGGCATGACGCGCACGAGCGCGTCGAACCTGAACTTCACCGTCGGCCGGACCATCCCCAACCTGGTGGTCGTGCCGGTGGTCGACGGGAAGGTGAACTTCTACAACAACCAGGGCCGCGTCGACCTGATCGCGGACATCACGGGCTACTTCGCGGCGGGCTCAGCGGGTTCCTCGCACTTCAACATCGGGCCGAAGCGGCTGATGGACACCCGCGAGGGCCTCGGGGTGCCGAAGGCGCCGGTCGCCGGCGGCGGCACGGTCACCCTCCCGGTGGCGGGCGTCCAGGGCGTTCCGGCGACGGGCGTGACCGCGGTGGTGCTGAACGTGACGGCGACCAACCCGACGGACGCGAGCTTCGTGTCGGTGTACCCGAGCGGCACGGCCCGCACGAGCGCGTCGAACCTGAACTTCACCGCCGGGCAGACCATCCCGAACCTGGTGGTCGTGCCGGTCGTGGACGGGAAGGTGAACTTCTACAACAACTCCGGCCGCGTCGACCTGATCGCGGACATCACCGGCTACTTCGCGGCGGGCTCAGCGGGCTCGTCGCACTTCAACATCGGGCCGAAGCGGCTGATGGACACCCGTGAGGGCCTCGGCGTCCCGAAGGCCCAGGTGGGGGCCGGCGGCACGGTCACCCTCCCGGTGGCGGGCGTCCAGGGCGTTCCGGCGACGGGCGTGACCGCGGTGGTGCTGAACGTGACGGCGACCAACCCGACGGACGCGAGCTTCGTGTCGGTGTACCCGAGCGGCACGGCCCGCACGAGCGCGTCGAACCTGAACTTCACCGCCGGGCAGACCATCCCGAACCTGGTGGTCGTGCCGGTCGTGGACGGGAAGGTGAACTTCTACAACAACTCCGGCCGCGTCGACCTGATCGCGGACATCACCGGCTACTTCGCGGCGGGCTCAGCGGGCTCGTCGCACTTCAACATCGGGCCGAAGCGGCTGATGGACACCCGTGAGGGCCTCGGCGTCCCGAAGGCCCAGGTGGGGGCCGGCGGCACGGTCACCCTCCCGGTGGCGGGCGTCCAGGGCGTTCCGGCGACGGGCGTGACCGCGGTGGTGCTGAACGTGACGGCGACCAACCCGACGGACGCGAGCTTCGTGTCGGTGTACCCGAGCGGCACGGCCCGCACGAGCGCCTCGAACCTGAACTTCACCGCCGGGCAGACCATCCCGAACCTTGTGGTCGTGCCGGTCGTGGACGGCAAGGTGAACTTCTACAACAACTCCGGCCGCGTCGACCTGATCGCGGACATCACCGGCTACTTCGCCCAGTGACCTGAGGAAACGATTCCGCGCGGAAACGATGCGGCGGGGGCCTCCCGGACACGGTCCGGGAGGCCCCCGCCGCCGTACGCGCCCCTCCGGGCCGGGCGCGCTCGCCGCGTGGCGCTGTTTGACCACTCACCGTGGCGGGGTATTCTCTTCCGCCCGATTGGCCAGGTGTGCGCCTCGTATGGCAGACTACTCAAGTTGCTCGGCTGAGTGTCGATGCTGCGCGCCTCCCGCCGGGAGGACCGGAAGCGAGTCCCACGGTACTCGTCGCCTTTATCTGCCCCCCGGGGCAGCAATGGGGCGGAAGTACGGGAATCTTCCGGGAAGCGTCAGCACGGTGCCGGCCAGGCGCTCGGAGGGTGTTCCTCCCCCGAATCGCGGTCCTGGGACCGCACCCCCTTGGACAGGGAATTTCCGTATGGGAATTTTCTGAGAGGGAGTGCGACACGCCCGACCGCGTGGGTCGGAGGGGAGCGGTGGAGGAATCCACAGCCGGCCGAGGGCCAGAGCGTTTCCACAAGAGACAGGACTACGGAGTAGCCATGGCGGGACAGAAGATCCGCATCCGGCTCAAGGCCTACGACCACGAGGTCATCGACTCCTCGGCGAAGAAGATCGTCGAGACGGTGACCCGCACTGGTGCGTCGGTCGCGGGCCCGGTGCCGCTGCCCACTGAGAAGAACGTGTACTGCGTCATCAAGTCGCCGCACAAGTACAAGGACTCGCGCGAGCACTTCGAGATGCGCACGCACAAGCGCCTGATCGACATCCTCGACCCGACGCCCAAGACCGTTGACTCGCTGATGCGCCTGGACCTTCCGGCCGGCGTCGACATCGAGATCAAGCTCTGAGAGGCGTCGAGAAGATGGCAAAGCAGATCAAGGGCGTCCTGGGCGAGAAGCTCGGCATGACCCAGGTCTGGGACGAGAACAACCGTGTCGTCCCGGTCACCGTCGTCAAGGCCGGCCCCTGCGTCGTCACCCAGGTCCGTACCAACGACACCGACGGCTACGAGTCGGTCCAGATCGCCTTCGGCGAGATCGACCCGCGCAAGGTGAACAAGCCCCTCAAGGGCCACTTCGCCAAGGCCGACGTCACCCCCCGCCGCCACCTGGTGGAGCTCCGCACCTCCGACGCCGCCGAGTACACGCTCGGCCAGGAGATCACCGCGGCCGTGTTCGAGTCCGGCGTCAAGGTTGACGTCACGGGCAACAGCAAGGGCAAGGGCTTCGCCGGTGTCATGAAGCGGCACAACTTCCGGGGCCTCGGCGCCGGTCACGGTGTGCAGCGCAAGCACCGCTCCCCCGGTTCGATCGGTGGCTGCGCCACCCCTGGGCGCGTCTTCAAGGGCGTGCGCATGGCTGGTCGTATGGGCAACGAGCGCGTCACCACCCAGAACCTGACCATCCACGCGGTGGACGCGGAGAAGGGTCTGCTCCTCATCAAGGGCGCGGTCCCCGGTCCGAACGGCGGCCTCGTCCTGGTCCGTACCGCGGCCAAGGGGGCTTGAGGTAATGAGCACCATTGACATCCTTTCGCCGGCAGGCGACAAGGCCGGTACCGTCGAGCTCCCCGCGGAGATCTTCGACGCGAAGACCAGCGTTCCGCTGATCCACCAGGTCGTCGTCGCGCAGCTGGCCGCGGCCCGTCAGGGCACGCACAAGACCAAGACCCGCGGTGAAGTCCGTGGTGGCGGCAAGAAGCCGTACCGCCAGAAGGGCACCGGCCGCGCCCGTCAGGGTTCGACCCGCGCTCCGCAGTTCGCCGGCGGTGGCGTCGTCCACGGCCCCGTGCCGCGTGACTACTCGCAGCGGACCCCGAAGAAGATGAAGGCCGCCGCCCTCCGCGGTGCCCTCTCGGACCGTGCGCGCCACTCCCGCATCCACGTCGTCACCGGCGTGGTCGAGGGTGCCGTCTCCACCAAGGCCGCCAAGACGCTGTTCGGCAAGATCACGGAGCGCAAGAACCTGCTCCTGGTCGTCGAGCGTGCCGACGAGGCCGCGTGGCTGTCCGCCCGCAACCTGCCCCAGGTGCACATCCTGGAGCCGGGCCAGCTGAACACGTACGACGTGATCGTCTCCGACGACGTGGTCTTCACCCAGGCCGCGCTGGAGTCCTTCGTGTCTGGCCCCAAGGCCGATGAGACCGAAGGGAGCGACGCCTGATGTCCGAGGCGACCGTTACCAGCAAGACCTTCACCGACCCGCGCGACCTGCTGATCAAGCCGGTTGTCTCGGAGAAGAGCTACGCGCTGCTGGACGAGAACAAGTACACGTTCATCGTCGCGCCCGGCGCCAACAAGACCCAGATCAAGCAGGCCGTCGAGGCGGTCTTCTCGGTCAAGGTCACCGGGGTCAACACGATCAACCGCCAGGGCAAGCGCAAGCGCACCCGCACCGGTTTCGGCAAGCGTGCCAACACCAAGCGCGCCATCGTGACCCTCGCTGAGGGCGACCGTATCGACATCTTCGGCGGCCAGGCCTCCTAACGGAGTCCTGAGTCGTCCGGAATCGGACGAGGACTGAGAAATGGGTATCCGCAAGTACAAGCCGACGACCCCGGGCCGTCGTGGCTCCAGCGTCGCCGACTTTGTCGAGATCACGCGGTCCACGCCGGAGAAGTCGCTGGTCCGCCCCCTGCACAGCAAGGGCGGCCGTAACAACACCGGTCGTGTGACCGTTCGCCACCAGGGCGGTGGCCACAAGCGCGCCTACCGCGTGATCGACTTCCGTCGTCACGACAAGGACGGCGTGCCGGCCAAGGTCGCGCACATCGAGTACGACCCCAACCGCACCGCGCGCATCGCGCTGCTGCACTACGCCGACGGCGAGAAGCGCTACATCATCGCGCCGCGCGGCCTGCAGCAGGGCGACCGGATCGAGAACGGCCCGACGGCCGACATCAAGCCCGGCAACAACCTGGCGCTGCGCAACATCCCGGTCGGTACGACCATCCACGCCATCGAGCTGCGTCCCGGCGGCGGTGCGAAGTTCGCCCGCTCCGCGGGTGCCTCCGTGCAGCTGCTTGCGAAGGAGGGCACCATGGCCCACCTCCGCATGCCGTCCGGTGAGATCCGTCTCGTCGACGCCCGCTGCCGCGCCACGGTCGGCGAGGTCGGCAACGCCGAGCAGTCGAACATCAACTGGGGCAAGGCCGGCCGCATGCGCTGGAAGGGCGTCCGCCCGACCGTCCGCGGTGTCGCGATGAACCCGGTTGACCACCCGCACGGTGGTGGTGAGGGCAAGACCTCCGGTGGTCGCCACCCGGTCTCCCCGTGGGGTCAGAAGGAGGGTCGTACGCGTTCGCCGAAGAAGGCTTCGAACAAGTACATCGTCCGCCGCCGCAAGACGAACAAGAAGCGCTAGGAGCGGGTTTAGATGCCGCGCAGTCTCAAGAAGGGACCCTTCGTTGACGGCCACCTCCTGAAGAAGGTGGACGCTCAGAACGAAGCCGGTACCAAGAACGTCATCAAGACCTGGTCCCGTCGCTCGATGATCATCCCCAGCATGCTGGGTCACACGATCGCGGTGCACAACGGCAAGACGCACGTCCCGGTGTTCGTCACCGAGTCCATGGTCGGCCACAAGCTCGGCGAGTTCTCGCCGACTCGCACCTTCCGCGGCCACGTCAAGGAAGACCGGAAGTCGAAGCGCCGCTAGAAGCGGGGTGGGAACGACTATGACTTACACCGAAGGGACAACCATGGAAGCCAGGGCCCAGGCGCGGTACATCCGCGTCACGCCCATGAAGGCCCGCCGCGTGGTGGACCTCATCCGTGGCATGGATGCCACGGAGGCTCAGGCGGTCCTGCGTTTCGCCCCGCAGGCCGCGAGCGTGCCGGTCGGCAAGGTGCTGGACAGCGCCATTGCCAACGCCGCGCACAACTACAACCACACGGACGCCTCCTCGCTGTTCATCAGCGAGGCGTTCGTTGACGAAGGCCCGACCCTGAAGCGGTTCCGTCCGCGCGCCCAGGGCCGTGCCTACCGGATCCGCAAGCGGACCAGCCACATCACCGTGGTCGTCAGCAGCAAGGAAGGAACCCGGTAATGGGCCAGAAGGTAAACCCGCACGGGTTCCGGCTCGGCATCACCACCGACTTCAAGTCGCGCTGGTACGCCGACAAGCTGTACAAGGACTACGTCAAGGAAGACGTCGCCATCCGTCGGATGATGACGTCCGGCATGGAGCGCGCCGGCATCTCCAAGGTCGAGATCGAGCGCACCCGTGACCGCGTGCGTGTGGACATCCACACCGCTCGTCCGGGCATCGTCATCGGCCGCCGCGGCGCCGAGGCCGACCGCATCCGCGGCGACCTCGAGAAGCTCACCGGCAAGCAGGTCCAGCTGAACATCCTCGAGGTCAAGAACCCCGAGCTCGACGCCCAGCTGGTTGCCCAGGCCGTTGCCGAGCAGCTGTCCTCCCGCGTCTCCTTCCGCCGTGCCATGCGCAAGAGCATGCAGGGCACCATGAAGGCCGGCGCCAAGGGCATCAAGATCCAGTGTGGCGGCCGTCTCGGCGGCGCCGAGATGTCCCGGTCCGAGTTCTACCGCGAGGGCCGTGTGCCGCTGCACACGCTGCGCGCGAACGTGGACTACGGCTTCTTCGAGGCCAAGACCACCTTCGGCCGTATCGGCGTGAAGGTGTGGATCTACAAGGGCGACGTCAAGAACATCGCCGAGGTTCGCGCCGAGAACGCTGCGGCCCGCGCGGGTAACCGCCCGGCCCGCGGTGCCGGCGCTGGCGACCGTCCCGCCGGCCGTGGTGGCCGCGGTGGCGAGCGCGGCGGCCGTGGTGGCCGCAAGCCGCAGCAGGCTGCCGCTGTCGAGGCCCCCAAGGCCGAGGCCGCTGCCGCCGCTCCGGCCGAGAGCACCGGAACGGAGGCCTGACCGACATGCTGATCCCTCGTAGGGTCAAGCACCGCAAGCAGCACCACCCCAAGCGCGGAGGCGTCTCGAAGGGTGGCACTGAGGTCGCATTCGGCGAGTACGGCATCCAGGCGCTGACCCCGGCGTACGTGACCAACCGCCAGATCGAGGCCGCGCGTATCGCGATGACCCGCCACATCAAGCGTGGCGGCAAGGTCTGGATCAACATCTACCCGGACCGTCCGCTCACGAAGAAGCCGGCCGAGACCCGCATGGGTTCCGGTAAGGGTTCCCCGGAGTGGTGGATCGCGAACGTGCACCCGGGCCGGGTCATGTTCGAGCTGTCCTACCCGAACGAGAAGATTGCGCGTGAGGCTCTGACTCGTGCGGCCCACAAGCTGCCGATGAAGTGCCGGATCGTCAAGCGCGAGGCAGGTGAGTCGTGATGGCGGCCGGTACCAAGGCGTCGGAACTGCGCGAGCTGGGCAACGAGGAGCTCGTCGCCAAGCTGCGTGAGGCCAAGGAAGAGCTGTTCAAGCTCCGTTTCCAGGCGGCCACTGGCCAGCTGGAGAACAACGGCCGGCTCAAGGCCGTCCGCAAGGACATCGCCCGGATCTACACCCTGATGCACGAGCGCGAGCTCGGCATCGAGACGGTGGAGAACGCCTGATGAGCGAGAAGAACGTGACTGAGAAGACCGAGCGCGGCTTCCGCAAGACCCGTGAGGGCCTGGTCGTCAGCGACAAGATGGACAAGACCGTCGTCGTCGCCGTTGAGGACCGCGTCAAGCACGCGCTGTACGGCAAGGTCATCCGCCGTACGAACAAGCTCAAGGCCCACGACGAGCAGAACGCTGCAGGCGTCGGCGACCGCGTCCTCATCATGGAGACGCGTCCGCTGTCGGCGAGCAAGCGCTGGCGCATCGTCGAGATCCTCGAGAAGGCCAAGTAATCACCTGAGGGGACTTCCCTCAGGTTCGTTCCGCCAGGCTCGGTGGGGGCCCGCCTCGCAGTGAGGCCCCCGCCGGGAACCGGCAGACAATCAGGAGATAGACGTGATCCAGCAGGAGTCGCGACTGCGTGTCGCCGACAACACTGGTGCCAAGGAGATCCTTTGCATCCGTGTTCTCGGTGGCTCCGGTCGCCGCTACGCGGGCATCGGTGACGTCATCGTCGCCACCGTCAAGGACGCGATCCCCGGTGGCAACGTGAAGAAGGGTGACGTCGTCAAGGCGGTCATCGTTCGCACCGTCAAGGAGCGCCGCCGCCAGGACGGCTCGTACATCCGCTTCGACGAGAACGCCGCCGTCATTCTGAAGAACGACGGCGACCCTCGCGGCACCCGTATCTTCGGCCCCGTCGGCCGTGAGCTGCGCGAGAAGAAGTTCATGAAGATCATCTCGCTCGCGCCGGAGGTGCTGTAAGCATGAAGATCAAGAAGGGCGACCTGGTCCAGGTCATCACCGGTAAGGACAAGGGCAAGCAGGGCAAGGTCGTCGCGGCCTTCCCCGCCGAGAACCGCGTCCTCGTCGAGGGTGTCAACCGGGTCAAGAAGCACACCAAGGCTGGGCAGAACCAGGCCGGCGGCATCGTGATCACCGAGGCCCCCGTCCACGTGTCCAACGTCCAGCTGGTCGTGGAGAAGGACGGCAAGAAGGTCGTCACCCGCGTCGGTTACCGCTTCGACGACGAGGGCAACAAGATCCGCGTTGCCAAGCGCACGGGTGAGGACATCTGATGGCTACCACTCCGCGTCTGAAGACGAAGTACCGCGAGGAGATCGCGGGCAAGCTGCGTGAAGAGTTCCAGTACGAGAACGTCATGCAGATCCCCGGCCTCGTCAAGATCGTCGTGAACATGGGTGTCGGCGACGCCGCCCGTGACTCGAAGCTGATCGACGGCGCCATCCGCGACCTCACCACGATCACCGGTCAGAAGCCGGCCGTCACCAAGGCCCGCAAGTCCATCGCGCAGTTCAAGCTGCGCGAGGGTCAGCCGATCGGTGCCCACGTCACCCTCCGTGGCGACCGCATGTGGGAGTTCCTGGACCGCACCCTGTCGCTCGCGCTGCCGCGCATCCGCGACTTCCGCGGCCTGTCCCCGAAGCAGTTCGACGGCCGTGGCAACTACACCTTCGGTCTCACGGAGCAGGTCATGTTCCACGAGATCGACCAGGACAAGATCGACCGCGTCCGGGGTATGGACATCACCGTGGTGACCACGGCGACCAACGACGCTGAGGGCCGCGCGCTCCTCCGTCACCTCGGCTTCCCGTTCAAGGAGGCGTAAGCGAGATGGCGAAGAAGGCTCTCATCGCGAAGGCTGCCCGCAAGCCCAAGTTCGGTGTGCGTGCGTACACGCGCTGCCAGCGCTGCGGCCGTCCCCACTCCGTGTACCGCAAGTTCGGCCTGTGCCGCGTGTGCCTTCGTGAGATGGCTCACCGTGGCGAGCTGCCGGGCGTGACCAAGAGCTCCTGGTAATCCCTTCACCCCTTGGGTGTTGAGGGTTCCGGAAGCTCTCGGTAAGCATCTGGGCCGGCGGAGTGCCCAGCCCCATGGCGTAGGCTAGTGGGGTTGGGCGTCCGCCGCCCGTCGACTTACTACGCCGTAGGTCCCCGCGCCGCACCCGTCCCGCCCCTGTGTGGGGAGAGGGATGGCGCATACAGGAAACCCCGGCGAGAGAGGCCGAAGGCCGATTCATGACCATGACTGACCCGATCGCAGACATGCTCACTCGTCTGCGCAACGCTAACTCGGCGTACCACGACTCCGTCGTGATGCCGCACAGCAAGATCAAGTCGCACATCGCGGAAATCCTCAAGCAGGAGGGTTTCATCACCGGCTGGAAGGTCGAGGACGCCGAGGTCGGCAAGAACCTCGTCCTCGAGCTGAAGTTCGGTCCGAACCGCGAGCGCTCGATCGCCGGCATCAAGCGAATCTCGAAGCCGGGTCTGCGTGTCTACGCGAAGTCCACCAACCTGCCGAAGGTCCTCGGCGGCCTGGGCGTGGCGATCATCTCCACGTCCCACGGTCTCCTGACCGGCCAGCAGGCGCAGAAGAAGGGCGTGGGTGGGGAAGTCCTCGCCTACGTCTGGTAGTCGGGAACGGAGGAAAAGCTATGTCTCGTATCGGCAAGCTCCCCATCCCGGTTCCCGCCGGCGTGGACGTCACCATCGATGGCCGCACGGTTGCGGTGAAGGGCCCCAAGGGTCTCCTCTCCCACACCGTTGCCGCCCCCATCGAGATCGTTAAGGGCGAGGACGGCGTTCTGAACGTCACCCGTCCGAACGACGAGCGTCAGAACAAGGCCCTCCACGGCCTGTCCCGCACGCTGGTGGCCAACATGATCACCGGTGTGACCCAGGGATACACCAAGGCGCTCGAGATCAGCGGTGTCGGTTACCGCGTGGCCGCGAAGGGCTCCGCCCTGGAGTTCCAGCTCGGCTACAGCCACCCGATCCTGGTGGAGGCCCCCGAGGGCATCTCCTTCAAGGTCGAGTCGCCGACCAAGTTCTCGGTCGAGGGCATCGACAAGCAGAAGGTCGGCGAGGTCGCCGCCAACATCCGCAAGCTGCGGAAGCCCGACCCGTACAAGGCCAAGGGCGTCAAGTACGCGGGCGAGGTCATCCGCCGCAAGGTCGGAAAGGCTGGTAAGTAAAGCCATGGCATACGGTGTGAAGATCGCCAAGGGCGACGCTTACAAGCGCGCTGCGAAGGCGCGCCGCCACATCCGCATCCGCAAGAGCATCTCGGGTACGGCGGAGCGTCCGCGCCTCGTCGTGACCCGCTCGAACCGCGGTATCACCGCCCAGGTCATCGACGACCTCAAGGGTCACACCCTTGCGTCGGCGTCGCACCTGGACGCGTCGGTCCGCGGCGGCGAGGGTGACAAGTCCGCGCAGGCCAAGCAGGTCGGCCTCCTGGTCGCCGAGCGCGCCAAGGCCGCCGGTGTCGAGGCCGTCGTGTTCGACCGCGGTGGCAACAGGTACGCCGGGCGCATTGCCGCTCTGGCTGACGCCGCCCGCGAAGCCGGGCTGAAGTTCTAAGCCCCGGTTCCGGGACTCACGGACGTAACAGAGAGAGGTAATCCAATGGCTGGACCCCAGCGCCGCGGCAGCGGTGCCGGTGGCGGCGAGCGGCGGGACCGGAAGGGTCGCGACGGTGGCGCTGCCGCCGAGAAGACCGCTTACGTTGAGCGCGTTGTCGCGATCAACCGTGTCGCCAAGGTTGTGAAGGGTGGTCGTCGCTTCAGCTTCACCGCGCTGGTCGTGGTGGGCGACGGTGACGGCACCGTGGGTGTCGGTTACGGCAAGGCCAAGGAAGTTCCCGCGGCCATCGCCAAGGGTGTCGAGGAGGCGAAGAAGAACTTCTTCCGCGTCCCCCGCATCCAGGGCACCATCCCGCACCCGGTTCAGGGCGAGAAGGCCGCGGGCGTCGTCCTGCTGAAGCCTGCTTCCCCCGGTACCGGTGTTATCGCCGGTGGCCCGGTGCGCGCCGTTCTGGAGTGCGCCGGCGTTCACGACATCCTGTCGAAGTCGCTCGGCTCCGACAACGCGATCAACATCGTGCACGCGACCGTGGCGGCCCTCAAGGGCCTGCAGCGTCCCGAGGAGATCGCGGCCCGCCGCGGTCTGCCCCTCGAGGACGTCGCCCCCGCGGCTCTGCTCCGTGCGCGTGCTGGGGCGGGTGTCTGATGGCCCGCCTCAAGATCACGCAGACGAAGTCGTACATCGGCAGCAAGCAGAACCACCGCGACACCCTGCGTTCGCTCGGGCTCAAGCGCCTGAACGACGTGGTCGTCAAGGAGGACCGCCCCGAGTTCCGCGGCATGGTGCACACCGTCCGCCACCTCGTGACGGTTGAGGAGGTTGACTGATCATGGCTGAAAGCAGCCCGCTCAAGGCCCACAACCTCCGTCCCGCCCCCGGCGCCAAGACCGCCAAGACCCGTGTGGGTCGTGGTGAGGCGTCGAAGGGTAAGACGGCAGGTCGTGGTACCAAGGGTACGAAGGCCCGCTACCAGGTTCCGCAGCGCTTCGAGGGTGGGCAGATGCCCCTCCACATGCGCCTGCCGAAGCTGAAGGGCTTCAAGAACCCGTTCCGCACCGAGTTCCAGGTCGTGAACCTGGACAAGCTGGCCGCGCTCTACCCGCAGGGTGGCGAGGTCACGGTGGCCGACCTGGTCGCCAAGGGTGCGGTTCGCAAGAACCAGCTCGTCAAGGTCCTGGGCCAGGGCGAGATCTCCGTGGCGCTGACGGTCTCGGTTGACGCCGTTTCCGCCTCCGCCAAGGAGAAGATCGCCGCCGCCGGCGGCACCGTCACCGAGCTCGTCTGATCCAGACGACCACGTGACACAGAGCTAGAAACCCGACCGGGGATGCCTCACATATGGGGCATCCCCGGTTGGTCGTTCCACGGGGGGCGCAGTCGCCGGTAAGGTGGCCTGCACCTTTGCTTGTACGTATTCGTCGAACCTCAGACCGTCACCTCTGACGCAGTAGCGCGGGGGTCGCAGGAGGCACCGTGCTCACCGCGTTCGCCCGGGCGTTCAAGACGCCCGACCTGCGCAAGAAGCTGCTCTTCACGCTCGGCATCATCGTGCTGTTCCGGCTCGGGTCCCACATCCCGGTTCCCGGCGTGAGCTACAAGAACGTCCAGATCTGCGTCGACCAGGCCGGAAGCAGCAATGGCCTCTTCGGTCTCGTCAACATGTTCAGTGGCGGTGCGCTGCTGCAGATCACGGTCTTCGCGCTCGGGATCATGCCCTACATCACGGCGAGCATCATCCTGCAGCTGCTGACCGTGGTCATCCCGAAGCTGGAGACCCTGAAGAAGGAGGGCCAGGCCGGTACTGCCAAGATCACGCAGTACACGCGCTACCTGACGGTCGCCCTCGCCATCCTCCAGGGCACCGGCCTCGTCGCCACCGCCCGCACGGGCGCCCTGTTCCAGGGCTGCCCGGTCGCCGCGCAGATCGTCCCGGACCGCTCCGTCTTCACCACGATCGTCATGGTCCTCACCATGACCGCGGGCACCTGCCTCGTCATGTGGCTCGGTGAGCTCATCACCGACCGCGGCATCGGCAACGGCATGTCCATCCTGATGTTCATCTCGATCGCCGCCGGCTTCATCGGCGCACTGTGGCAGATCAAGCTCCAGGGCAAGATCGCCGACGGCTGGGTCGAGTTCGGCGTGGTGATCCTGGTGGGCCTCGCGATGGTGGCCCTGGTGGTCTTCGTCGAGCAGGCGCAGCGCCGCATCCCCGTCCAGTACGCGAAGCGCATGATCGGCCGGCGCGCGTACGGCGGCACCTCGACCTACATCCCGCTCAAGGTGAACCAGGCCGGTGTGATTCCGGTCATCTTCGCCTCGTCGCTGCTCTACATCCCGGCGCTGGTCGTGCAGTTCAGCGGATCCACCGCAGACTGGGCGGTTTGGATTCAAAAGCACTTCGTCACGGGCGACCACCCGTACTACATCGCCACCTACTTCCTCCTGATCGTCTTCTTCGCGTTCTTCTACGTGGCGATTTCGTTCAACCCCGAGGAAGTTGCAGACAACATGAAGAAGTATGGTGGGTTCATCCCGGGTATCCGCGCCGGTCGACCCACCGCCGAGTACCTGAGCTACGTGCTCAACCGGATCACCTGGCCGGGGTCGCTGTACCTGGGTCTGATCGCTCTAGTGCCGACGATGGCGTTGGCCGGCTTCGGAGCGAACCAGAACTTCCCGTTCGGCGGGACGAGCATCCTCATCATCGTGGGTGTGGGTCTGGAAACCGTGAAGCAGATCGAGAGCCAGCTCCAGCAGCGCAATTACGAAGGGTTCCTCCGCTGATGCGTATCGTCCTCGTCGGACCGCCCGGTGCGGGCAAGGGAACGCAGGCCGCGTTCCTTGCGAAGAACCTGTCGATCCCGCACATCTCCACGGGCGACCTGTTCCGGGCCAACATCAGCCAGAACACCGAGCTGGGCCGCCGCGCCAAGGCGTTCATGGACGCCGGCGACCTCGTCCCCGACGAGATCACCATCGGCATGGCCAAGGACCGCATGGAGCAGCCGGACGCCGAGAAGGGCTTCCTCCTCGACGGCTTCCCGCGCAACGTCTCGCAGGCCGAGGCGCTGGACGTGATGCTCCAGGCCGCGGGCATGAAGCTGGACGCCGTCCTCGACCTGGAGGTCGAGGAGGACGAGGTGGTCAAGCGCATCGCCGGCCGCCGGATCTGCCGCAACGACTCGGCGCACGTCTTCCACGTCGTGTACGCGGCGCCGAAGACCGAGGGCGTCTGCGACAAGTGCGGCGGCGAGCTGTACCAGCGCGACGACGACTCCGAGGCCACGGTCCGGACGCGGCTGGAGGTCTACCACACGCAGACCGAGCCGATCATCGACTACTACAAGGCGCAGGGCCTGCTGGTGACCATCCCGGCCCTGGGCGAGGTCGCGGACGTCACGCAGCGCGCGATGGACGCCCTGAAGAAGTAGTACCCCTGTGGTGCAGGTCGGCCGCGGTGTCCGGAGGACGCCGCGGCCGTACTGTTGAGTGAACCCGAAGCAGCAGATCCGAAGGTGGAAGTGCCCCATGGTCCAGATCAAGACCCCCGAGCAGATCGCGAAGATGCGCGAGGCGGGGCTGGTCGTCGCCGCCATCCACGCGGCGACCCGTGAGGCGGCCGTGCCGGGCGCCACGACGCGGGATCTGGACATGGTCGCCCGCAAGGTGATCGCCGACGCCGGGGCGAAGTCGAACTTCCTCGGCTACGGCGGCTTCCCCGCCACGATCTGCACGTCGGTCAACGAGGTCGTCGTCCACGGCATCCCGGACGACAAGACCGTCCTCAAGGACGGCGACATCATCTCGATCGACGCCGGCGCCATCGTCGACGGCTGGCACGGCGACGCGGCCTTCACCGCCTTCGTGGGCACCGGGCACGCCCCGGAGCTCATCGAGCTCTCCCGGGTGACCGAGGAGTCGATGTGGGCCGGCATCGCGGCGATGAAGAACGGCAACCGCCTGGTCGACATCTCCAAGGCCATCGAGGGCTACATCCGCCGCCAGCCGCGCCCGTCCAGCGGCAAGTACGGGATCATCGAGGACTACGGCGGCCACGGCATCGGCTCCGAGATGCACATGGACCCGCACCTGCTGAACTACGTCTCGCGCAAGCGCGGCAAGGGCATCCGGCTGGTGCCGGGCCTGTGCCTGGCGATCGAGCCCATGGTGTCCCTGGGCACCGCCCGGACGGAGGTACTGGCCGACGACTGGACGGTGGTCACCACGGACGGCACCTGGTCCTCGCACTGGGAGCACTCGGTGGCCCTCACGGAGGCCGGTCCGATCGTCCTGACCAGCCCGGACTGCGGCAAGGCGAAGCTGGCGGAGTACGGGGTCACCACGGCCCCGGACCCCCTCGGTTAATGATCTAGACTCATGGGCAAACTTTCCGGATTCGTCTTTCTGGGTGCCCTGACGTAGACTGACTCGTCGGCTTACGTGCATCTCCATGCCCGTGGCCGATCAAGGTAGCCGATTCGAAAGGCGAAGCGTGGCCAAGAAGCAAGGTGCCATCGAGATCGAGGGCACCGTGATCGAGTCCCTCCCGAACGCCATGTTCAAGGTGGAGCTCCAGAACGGTCACAAGGTCCTCGCGCACATCAGCGGCAAGATGCGCATGCACTACATCCGCATCCTTCCCGATGACCGGGTCGTGGTGGAGCTCTCTCCGTACGACCTGACGCGTGGCCGGATCGTCTACCGATACAAGTAGATCTTGCTCTCACTCCTGCCTGGGCGATGGTCCCGGTGCGGGTGGTGGCACTGACCCGGAGAACCTCAGACACATGAAGGTCAAGCCGAGCGTCAAGAAGATCTGCGACAAGTGCAAGGTGATCCGCCGTCACGGCCGGGTCATGGTCATCTGCGACAACCTGCGCCACAAGCAGCGCCAGGGCTGACGCACGCCGACCGACCTGCACTTCGCAGTTCTTCGCGCGACGTAAGAAAACGTACATACGCAGGACCCGCCCAGCCCGACAGGGCCGGCGATACCTCCGGCGGGGGCCGGGGACCCGGACGTACCACCGCCTGTCGGCGGTCGGCGGTCGGGAGCGGTTCTGCGGAAGACCCCCGAACACACAGGAGCCATTGAATGGCACGCGTTTCCGGTGTCGACATCCCGCGCGAAAAGCGTGTGGAGATCGCACTCACCTACGTCTTCGGTATCGGGCGCACCCGGTCCAAGGAGATCCTCGCCGCGACCGGCGTGAACCCGAACACCCGCGTTCGTGACCTGGCCGAAGAGGACCTCGTCAAGATCCGCGAGTACGTGGACGCCAACCTCCGTACCGAGGGTGACCTCCGCCGCGAGATCCAGGGCGACATCCGCCGCAAGATCGAGATCCAGTGCTACCAGGGCATCCGCCACCGTCGCGGCCTCCCGGTGCACGGTCAGCGCACCAGCACGAACGCACGTACCCGCAAGGGCCCGCGTCGCGCGATCGCCGGCAAGAAGAAGCCGGGCAAGAAGTAGTCCTGTTCAGCGGTCTTGCGCTGTAGGACCGACCACCTCCCGTAGGAGTTTGACATGCCCCCCAAGGGTCGTCAGGGCGCTGCCAAGAAGGTGCGCCGCAAGGAAAAGAAGAACGTCGCTCACGGGCACGCCCACATCAAGAGCACGTTCAACAACACGATCGTCTCGATCACGGACCCCTCGGGCAACGTGATCTCCTGGGCCTCCGCCGGCCACGTCGGCTTCAAGGGCTCGCGCAAGTCCACCCCCTTCGCCGCGCAGATGGCCGCCGAGTCGGCCGCCCGCCGCGCGCAGGAGCACGGCATGCGCAAGGTCGACGTCTTCGTCAAGGGTCCCGGCTCCGGCCGTGAGACCGCGATCCGCTCCCTCCAGGCCACCGGCCTCGAGGTCGGCTCGATCCAGGACGTCACCCCCACCCCGCACAACGGCTGCCGTCCGCCGAAGCGCCGCCGCGTCTGACGCAGGCCGCGCCTGTGCGTCCTTGAGTGTCCGGGCGGTACGACCCCCTTCGGGGGCCGTGCCGCCCGTACCCTTGCAGCACCGGCCGTCCTCCCGGACGGCACCTGTCGGGCGTCAAATAGTGGGCGTCCACGACTGAAGGAAAAGACATGCTTATCGCTCAGCGTCCTTCGCTGACCGAAGAGGTCGTCGACGAGTACCGCTCCCGGTTCGTGATCGAGCCGCTGGAGCCGGGCTTCGGCTACACCCTCGGCAACTCCCTGCGCCGTACCCTCCTGTCCTCGATCCCGGGTGCCGCTGTCACCAGCATCCGCATCGACGGCGTCCTGCACGAGTTCACCACCGTGCCGGGCGTCAAGGAGGACGTGACCGACCTCATCCTCAACATCAAGCAGCTGGTCGTCTCCTCGGAGCACGACGAGCCCGTCGTGATGTACCTGCGCAAGCAGGGCCCCGGCCTGGTCACCGCCGCCGACATCGCGCCCCCGGCCGGTGTCGAGGTGCACAACCCGGACCTGGTCCTCGCCACCCTGAACGGCAAGGGCAAGCTGGAGATGGAGCTGACCGTCGAGCGCGGTCGCGGCTACGTCTCCGCCGTCCAGAACAAGCAGGTGGGCCAGGAGATCGGCCGCATCCCGGTCGACTCCATCTACAGCCCCGTGCTCAAGGTCACCTACAAGGTCGAGGCGACCCGTGTCGAGCAGCGCACCGACTTCGACAAGCTGATCGTCGACGTCGAGACGAAGCAGGCCATGCGCCCGCGCGACGCCATGGCGTCCGCCGGCAAGACCCTGGTCGAGCTGTTCGGCCTGGCCCGCGAGCTCAACATCGACGCCGAGGGCATCGACATGGGCCCGTCCCCCACGGACGCCGCCCTGGCCGCCGACCTGGCGCTGCCGATCGAGGAGCTGGAGCTCACGGTCCGCTCCTACAACTGCCTCAAGCGCGAGGGCATCCACTCCGTGGGTGAGCTCGTCGCCCGCTCCGAGGCCGACCTGCTCGACATCCGCAACTTCGGTGCGAAGTCGATCGACGAGGTCAAGGCGAAGCTCGCCGGCATGGGCCTGGCCCTGAAGGACAGCCCGCCCGGGTTCGACCCGACCGCCGCCGCCGACGCGTTCGGCGCGGACGACGACGCCGACGCCGGCTTCGTCGAGACCGAGCAGTACTGATCTGCCGCCGCCGGCGGCCGGGGCCCCGCCCCGACCGCCGGCGGTTTCACGAAGACTTCCCCGCGGCGGCCGCCGCGGGGGAACTGACACCGGTACCTGACACGGCCGGTGCAGATACGAAGGAGTAACACCATGCCGCGTCCCGCCAAGGGTGCCCGTCTGGGCGGCAGCGCCGCGCACGAGAAGCTTCTCCTCGCGAACCTCGCGAAGGCGCTCTTCGAGCACGGCCGCATCACGACGACCGAGGCCAAGGCCCGCCGCCTGCGCCCCGTCGCCGAGCGTCTGATCACCAAGGCGAAGAAGGGCGACATCCACAACCGTCGCCTGGTCCTCCAGACGATCACGGACAAGAGCATCGTCCACACGCTCTTCACCGAGATCGCCCCGCGCTTCGAGAACCGCCCCGGTGGTTACACGCGCATCACCAAGATCGGCAACCGTCGCGGCGACAACGCCCCGATGGCGGTCATCGAGCTCGTCGAGGCCCTGACCGTGGCCCAGCAGGCCACCGGTGAGGCCGAGGCCGCCACCAAGCGTGCGGTCAAGGAGGCCGAGGCTGCGGAGGCCAAGGCCGCCGACGCCGACGCCGAGGAGACCAAGGAGGCCTGATCCCCCGGGATCCCTCCTGCCTGAACGGCTCCGAGCGGGCCCGCCCCTTTCCCGGGGGCGGGCCCGCTTCTGCTTGTGTGTGAAGAGAAGCCTGAGAGGATCGGTCACGTGAGTGACGAGGTGGAGCCCGGGCACGTCCGGGTACGGCTGGACCTGAGCTACGACGGGACGCAGTTCTCCGGGTGGGCGAAGCAGCGGACGCTGCGGACCGTCCAGGGGGAGCTGGAGTCGGCCCTGCAGACCGTGATGCGGCTGCCCCACCCGGTCGAGCTGACCGTGGCCGGGCGGACCGACGCCGGCGTGCACGCCCGCGGCCAGGTGGCCCAGTTCGACCTGGCCGCCGAGGTGTGGGCCGAGCACGGCGACAAGCTCCTGAGGCGGCTCGCGGGCCGCCTGCCGCACGACGTCCGCGTCTGGCGGGTCGCCGAGGCCCCCGCCGGGTTCAACGCCCGCTTCTCCGCCGTCTGGCGCCGCTACGCCTACCGCGTCGGGGACCACCAGGGCGGTGTCGACCCGCTGCGCCGCAGCCACGTCCTGTGGCACCCGTGGCCGCTGGACGTCGAGGCCATGAACGAGGCCTCCGCCGAGCTGCTCGGCGAGCACGACTTCGCGGCCTACTGCCGCCGGCGCGAGGGCGCCACCACCATCCGCACCCTCCAGCAGCTGTCCTGGGAGCGCGGCGCGGACGGCATCGTCACCGCCACGGTCCGGGCCGACGCCTTCTGCCACAACATGGTGCGCTCCCTGGTCGGCGCCCTGCTGCACGTCGGGGACGGGCACCGGCCCGCCGACTGGCCGGGCAAGGTCCTGCGGGCAGGCGTACGGGACTCCTCCGTGCACGTGGTCAAGCCCCACGGGCTCACCCTGGAGGAGGTCGGCTACCCCGCCGACGAGCTGCTGGCCGCCCGCAGCCGCGAGGCCCGCAACATGCGCACCCTCCCCGGCGCCGGCTGCTGCTGAGCGCCCCGTCCGCCGCCGCGGCGGCCCGCCCCCGTAATCCGTTTGGGCGGACCGCCCCGGGGCCGCGAGAATGCCCCGCATGGGACACCTCGAAGCCGGCCACCTGGAGTACTGCCTGCCCGACGGGCGGGTGCTGCTCCCCGACGTCTCCTTCCGGGTGGGGGAGGGGTCCGTCGTCGCCCTCGTCGGGGCGAACGGGGCCGGCAAGACCACCCTGCTGAGGCTGCTCGCCGGCGAGCTCCAGCCGCACGGCGGCTCCGTCACCGCCACCGGCGGCCTCGGGGTCATGCCGCAGTTCGTGGGGTCCGTACGGGACGAGACGACCGTGCGGGACCTGCTCGTGTCGGTGGCGCGGCCGCAGATCCGGGAGGCCGCGCGGGCCGTCGACCGCGCCGAGCACCTGATCATGACGGTCGACGACGAGGCCGCGCAGATGGCGTACGCGCAGGCCCTCAGCGACTGGGCGGACGTCCAGGGGTACGAGGCGGAGACGCTCTGGGACGTGTGCACCACGGCCGCGCTGGGCGTCCCGTACGACAAGGCGCAGTTCCGCGAGGTGCGCACGCTCTCCGGCGGCGAGCAGAAGCGCCTGGTGCTGGAGGCCCTGCTGCGCGGGCCGGACGAGGTGCTGCTGCTCGACGAGCCGGACAACTACCTCGACGTGCCCGGCAAGCGCTGGCTGGAGGAGCAGCTGCGGGCCACCCGCAAGACGGTGCTGTTCATCAGCCACGACCGGGAGCTGCTCTCCCGGGCCGCCCAGAAGATCATCGCGGTGGAGCCGGGCGTCGACGGCTCGGACGTGTGGGTGCACGGCGGCGGCTTCGACACCTTCCACGAGGCCCGCAAGGAGCGCTTCGCGCGCTTCGAGGAGCTGAAGCGGCGCTGGGAGGAGAAGCACGCGCAGCTGAAGAAGCTGGTGGTCACGCTGCGGCAGGCGGCCGCGGTCAGCCACGAGATGGCCTCCCGGTACGCGGCCGCCCAGACGCGGCTGCGGAAGTTCGAGGAGGCCGGCCCGCCGCCGGAGCCGCCGCGGGAGCAGGAGATCCGGATGCGGCTGAAGGGCGGGCGGACCGGTGTCCGCGCCCTGACCTGCAAGAACCTGGAGCTGACCGGCCTGATGAAGCCCTTCGACCTGGAGGTCTTCTACGGGGAGCGGGTCGCCGTGCTCGGTTCGAACGGCTCGGGCAAGTCCCACTTCCTGCGGCTGCTGGCGGGGGACCGGGAGCGGCCTGTCGCCCACACGGGTGAGTGGAAGCTCGGCGCCCGCGTGGTCCCCGGCCACTTCGCGCAGACGCACGCCCACCCCGAGCTGTTCGGCCGCTCGCTCGTCGACATCCTGTGGACGGAGCACGCCAAGGACCGCGGCGGCGCCATGTCGGTGCTGCGCCGCTACGAGCTGGAGCGCCAGGGCGACCAGCCGTTCGACAAGCTGTCGGGCGGGCAGCAGGCCCGCTTCCAGATCCTGCTGCTGGAGCTGGCGGGGACCACGGCGCTGCTGCTGGACGAGCCGACGGACAACCTGGACCTGGAGTCGGCGGAGGCGCTGCAGGACGGGCTGGAGTCGTACGAGGGCACGGTCCTGTGCGTCACCCACGACCGGTGGTTCGCGCGGACATTTGACCGCTTCCTGGTCTTCGGTTCGGACGGTGTGGTGCGGGAGACTCAGGAGCCCGTCTGGGACGAACGTAGGGTCGAACGGAAGCGCTAGGGGGCGGCCGCCCCGGGGCGCTCGATCGGGAGGCGTTGTGCGGCTGCGGCCTGGCACCTGGCTCAGGAATTGGGATGTCCGCGACCGGGCCGCGCGGCGCCGCGCGGCCCGCCGGCTGCTCCTGCCGGCCTCGCCGCCGTGGATCGCGCTCTGCGCGGCGGTGGTCGTCGGGATCGCCGTCTCGACGAGCCTGAGGCCGGGCTGGGGTTCGGACAACGCCTTCGTGGTGAAGGCCGCCGACACGCTGCTGGCCGGGGGCTCCCCGTACGAGGACAAGCGGTTCCTGTACCTGCCGAGCGCGGTCCTCATGGCCGTGCCGGAGGCGCTGCTGCCGGTGCCGGTGCTGCGGTGGGTGCTCCCGCTGGGCATGTCGGCGCTGCTGGCGGCCGGCTGGTGGGCCGCGCTGCGGCTCTTCTCGGTGCCGGCCCGCTCCCGCTTCGCGGTCGGCGGGTTCGCCCTGCTGGCGGTCGGTTTCCGGCCGTACGGGAACCTCGTGCTGATCGGGAACTGGACGGCCGTCTCGGCGGCCGCGCTGCCGCTCGCCCTGCTGCTCGCGCACCGGCGGTCCTGGACGGCCGCGGGGCTGGTGGTGGGGGTGGCGATCGCCTGCAAGCCGATGCTGGTGCCGCTGGGGCTGCTGTTCGTGCTGGCGCGGCGCTGGCGGGGGCTTGCGGTGGCCGTGGCGGTGCCGCTGGGCCTGTCGCTGGCGGGGGCGCTGCTGATGCCGAGCCCGTCGCTGTTCTTCACCAAGACGCTGCCGTTCCTGCTCCAGGGGCAGGACTCCTATGCGCTGCCCTGGGACGCCTCGCCGATCGCGGTGCTGCCCCGGCTGGGCGTGCCGGAGCCGGTGGCGGTGCTCCTCGCGGGGCTGGGGGCCGCGGGCGGCCTGTGGGCGGCCCGGTGCCGCTGGCGGCGGGAGGACGACCGGGACGGGGGCGAGCTGCGGCTCGCGGAGACGGCCTGCATGGTGATGCTCGCCGCATTCCTGGTGTCGCGGCCCTCCTTCGACCACTACCTGCTGGTGGTGGTTCCGCTGCTGCTGGCCTCGGCCGTGCGCGCGGGGTCCGCGCCGCGCTCGCCCTGGTTCTGGGCGGCGGTGTTCCCGCAGGCGGCGGGGGTGCCGTGGCCCTCGCAGCTGGAGGCGAAGCGGCGGGCGTTCAAGGACTGCTTCACGCTGTGTGTGCTGGCGGTGACGCTGATGCGGCGGTGCCTGCGCCCGGCCCGGGTTAACCTGGTGGGCGTACGGATCGCAGGGACCCCTCCGGGGCCCGGAGCCAAGCGCACGGCGGAGCCCGCGGAGGCGGGTTCCCGAGCTGCGTTTTGACCCTTCCGGGGCACCGCGGGTATTCTGCTGGTTCGTTATGCGTATTGGCTTGCTCATTCTCACGTGAAAGGGCCTTACGCCGGTCCACCGGGCCGATGACCAGCGGTGCACACGGGTTGCGTCCCCGTAGTGCACCAGGGCTGTCGTGATCGTCCGTGGTGGCCTTGTCAGGACCCTTCCCTTCGGGCCGCGAGGCTCGGGGGAGAACCCATCACTGAAGAAGCGAAGGCATACGACCGTGCGTACGTACAGCCCCAAGCCCGGCGACATCTCGCGCCAGTGGCTCGTCATCGACGCCCAGGACGTCGTCCTCGGCCGTCTGGCGACCCAGGCCGCTGCCCTCCTCAAGGGCAAGCACAAGCCGACCTACGCCCCCCACATGGACATGGGCGACTTCGTCATCGTCATCAACGCCGACAAGGTCCACCTGTCCGGCAACAAGGCGACCCAGAAGATGGCCTACCGCCACTCCGGCTTCCCGGGCGGTCTGCGCTCCGTGCGCTACGACGACCTGCTGGCGAACAACCCGGAGAAGGCCGTCGAGAAGGCCGTCAAGGGCATGCTCCCCAAGAACTCCCTGGGCCGTCAGATGCTCTCGAAGCTGAAGGTCTACTCGGGCGACCAGCACCCGCACGCTGCCCAGCAGCCGGTGCCGTTCGAGATCACCCAGGTCGCGCAGTAGTTCCGGCCACCCCCTAAGACGTAGAGAATTCTGAGGAGCATCGTGGCCGAGACCACCGCCGAGACCCCCGTCGACGAGTTCGAGGGCGTCGAGGAGTACACCACCGAGTCCGAGGTCGTCGCCGAGGGCGACTACACCTCCGAGTCCCTTGCCGGCCGCTTCGGCGACCCGCAGCCGGCCGCCGGCCTGGGCCGTCGCAAGAACGCCATCGCCCGCGTCCGGATCGTTCCGGGCTCCGGCAAGTGGAAGATCAACGGTCGCACCCTTGAGGACTACTTCCCCAACAAGGTGCACCAGCAGGAAGTCAACGAGCCGTTCAAGCTGCTCGAGCTCGACGGCCGCTACGACGTCATCGCCCGCATCGCGGGTGGCGGCGTCTCCGGCCAGGCCGGCGCCCTGCGCCTGGGCGTCGCCCGTGCGCTGAACGAGGCGGACGTCGACAACAACCGCCCGGCGCTGAAGAAGGCCGGCTTCCTGTCCCGCGACGACCGTGCGGTCGAGCGCAAGAAGGCCGGTCTGAAGAAGGCCCGTAAGGCTCCGCAGTACAGCAAGCGCTAATCTGCGCCTGCTGTTCAGCACCAACCGCCCCGGCGGCACTCTCCGTGCTGCCGGGGCGGTTCGTTTACCGCCACAAGCGGAATAACTAGCGGTCTCAAGCGAAGCGCGAACGTGGGAGGACAACTGTGGGACGACTCTTCGGGACGGACGGTGTACGCGGCGTCGCCAATGCGGATCTGACGGCGGAGCTCGCGCTCGGCCTCTCCGTGGCGGCAGCCCACGTGCTGGGCGAGGCGGGCACCTTCGAGGGCCACCGCCCCACCGCGGTGGTCGGCCGCGACCCGCGGGCCTCCGGCGAGTTCCTGGAGGCGGCGGTCGTCGCCGGCCTCGCCAGCGCGGGCGTGGACGTCCTGCGCGTCGGTGTGCTGCCCACCCCGGCGGTGGCGTATCTCACCGGTGCGCTGGGTGCCGACCTCGGCGTGATGCTCTCCGCGAGCCACAACGCGATGCCCGACAACGGCATCAAGTTCTTCGCCCGCGGCGGCCACAAGCTCGCCGACGAGCTGGAGGACCGCATCGAGTCCGTCTACGAGGAGCACCGCACCGGCGCGCCCTGGGACCGGCCCACCGGTTCCGGCGTCGGCCGCGTGAGCGACTACGACGAGGGCTTCGACAAGTACGTCGCCCACCTCATCGGGGTGCTCCCCAACCGGCTGGACGGGCTGAAGATCGTCCTGGACGAGGCGCACGGCGCGGCCGCCCGCGTCTCGCCCGAGGCCTTCGCCCGGGCGGGCGCCGAGATCGTCACGATCGGAGCCGAGCCGGACGGCCTGAACATCAACGACGGCTGCGGCTCCACCCACCTGGACCTGCTCAAGCAGGCCGTGGTCGAGCACGGCGCCGACCTGGGCATCGCCCACGACGGGGACGCGGACCGCTGCCTCGCGGTCGACGCCTCGGGCGCCGAGGTCGACGGGGACCAGATCCTCGCCGTCCTGGCGCTGGCCATGCGCGAGGCCGGCTCGCTGCGCGGCGACACGGTCGTCGGCACGGTGATGTCGAACCTGGGCTTCAAGCTGGCCATGGAGGCCGAGGGCATCCGGGTCGTGCAGACCGGCGTCGGCGACCGGTACGTGCTGGAGGCGATGAAGGAGCACGGCTTCGCGCTGGGCGGCGAGCAGTCCGGCCACGTGATCATCCTGGACCACGCGACGACCGGCGACGGCACGCTGACCGGCCTCATGCTGGCGGCGCGGGTCGCGGCGACGGGCCGGCCGCTGGCCGAGCTGGCGGGCGTCATGCAGCGGCTGCCGCAGGTGCTCGTCAACGTCCGCGACGTCGACCGGACCAAGGTCGCCACCTCCGGCGAGCTGGCCGCGGCCGTCGTCGACGCCGAGCGCGAGCTCGGCACCACCGGGCGGGTGCTGCTGCGCCCGTCGGGCACCGAGCCGGTGGTCCGCGTCATGGTGGAGGCCGCCGACCTGGAGCAGGCCCGCGCGGTGGCGTGCCCGGCGGCCGGGTCATCCGGTGCCGCCGGGTGCGCCACAGCAGTTTCCAGCCCAGCAGGGTCAGCGTGCCGGCCAGCACGATCCCGGACAGGTTCAGCGCCAGCTGCACGGCCGAGCCCCACATCTGGGGGATGTCCCCGAAGCTCAGCGCCAGGGCCGCGTTCGCCGCGGCGGGTACCGTGGTCACCGAGATCGCGACGCCGACGAGGGCGCCGGCCTTCGCGGACGTCAGCGACAGCATGCCGGCCGTGCCGGCGAGCAGCGCCACGATGAAGGAGAACGGGTCCGGCTGCCAGACGAAGCTGGTGTTGGGGCGCGGCGCCTCCAGCATCGACGCGTCGATCTGGCCGATCGCCGTCATGCCGAGGCTGAACAGGGTCGTCACCGCGATCGCCGCGGCGAACCCTACGGCGAGGGCGTTCGCCGAGCGCGCCGCGAGGCGCGGAGCGCCGCGCACGAGTCCCGTGCAGACGCCGGCGAGGGGCCCGAACTCCGGGCCGACGGCCATCGCGCCGACGATCAGCACGGCGTTGTCGAGGGCCACGCCGCAGGCCGCGATCATCGTGGCGACGGCGAGGAAGACCAGGTAGGTGTAGGTGAGGGTGGAGTCCTCGTGCGTCGCGTCGGTCAGCTTCTCCCAGAGCACTGCGTCGGCCGCCTCGCCGGGGGCCTCCTTCTCCGCGCGCCCGGCCCGGTCGGACAGCGACAGGTCGATGTCCTCGACGGCGATCGAGCCGTCCCGGTCGATGCCCAGCGCGCGCAGGCCGTACAGCAGCCCGTCCCCGGCCTCGCGGGCCACGTCGCACAGCACGAGGTCGCCGGCCGGCTCGCGGGCGGCCCCCGGGAGGACGGCCACGTGCGTGGTGCCGACCGTCCGCCCGATCAGCTCCAGGACGGCGTCGGTGCGGTCGGGCGGGGTGATCATCCGTAGGTGCAGCATCCCCGCACCGTAGCCTCAGAGCTTGCGCAGGCTCAGTTTCTGCACTTTGTGGTCGGCTCCCTTGCGGACGACGAGGGTGGCGCGGCCGCGGGTCGGGGCGACGTTCTGCAGCAGGTTCGGCTTGTTGACCGTCCGCCACATCGTCTTCGCGTACTCCAGGGCCTCCTCCTCGGAGACCTGCGTGTACTTGCGGAAGTAGGACGAGGGGTCCTGGAAGGCGGTCTCGCGCAGCTTGCGGAAGCGGTTGAGGTACCAGCGCTCGATGTCCTCGGCGCGCGCGTCCACGTACACGCTGAAGTCGAAGTAGTCGGCGAGGCCGACCCTGGTCCGGCCGTCCTTGCCGGGAAGGGCCGGCTGGAGGACGTTCAGCCCCTCCACGATCAGGATGTCCGGGCGGCGGACGACGAGCCGCTCGCCGGGCACGATGTCGTAGATCAGGTGGGAGTACACCGGGGCGGTGACCTCGTCCTTGCCGGCCTTGATGTCGGCGACGAAGCGGGTCAGGGCCCGGCGGTCGTAGGACTCGGGGAAGCCCTTGCGGGAGGTGAGGCCGCGCCGCCGGAGCTCCTCCATCGGGTAGAGGAAGCCGTCGGTGGTGACGCGCTCGACGCGGGGGTGCTCGGGCCAGCGCGCGAGCAGCGCCTGGAGCAGGCGGGCCACGGTGGACTTGCCGACGGCGACGGAGCCGGCGACGCCTATGACGAACGGGGTGCCCTGCTGGCTGCCGTGGCCGTTGCCGCCGGCGTCGCCGAGGAAGGTGTTCAGCGCGCCGCGCAGGTTGCTGGTGGCGCCGACGTACAGGTTGAGGAGGCGGGAGAGCGGCAGGTAGACGTCGCGGACCTCGTCCAGGTCGATGACGTCGCCGAGGCCGCGCAGCCGCTCGACCTCCTCGGCCGTCAGGGGCAGCGGCGTCCGCTCGCGCAGCGCGCTCCACTCGGCCCGGGTCAGGTCCACGTACGGGGAGGCCTCGGTCCGGCGCGGGGTGCGCTCGGGCCGGCCGGGGCGCTCCGTCCCGCAGTCCGGGTCCGGCGTGCTGCTTCGTGGCGGCGAAGTGATCACACTCCATTGTCGGGGCTGGGGGCCGTGCGTGGGTGGTGGGGTCGGTCACGTGGCGCAGGGGCGGGTTTCGGTCTCACTGCTGTCACGATCACGTCGCAGGGCTTTATTCATGGCGGTGCTGTCGGAGCGAGCACGTAGATTTCCGATCAAGAACGCTTCCGGGCGGGTTCTTCCACGGGGAGTGGTGCCGCGCCGGACCGTTCCGCATCGTTTCGCAACCGCTTCCGGGGGAGTTCCACCGTGCGCAGCACCTTCGTCCGTCGTTCTGTCATGACCGCGTCCGCCGTGTCCCTGGCCCTGCTCGCCACCGCGTGCGGCTCGTCCGACTCCAAGGGCGAGGGCAAGGCCGACGCCCCGGCCCCCGCCGCCTCCTCGGCGGCCCCGGCCGCCAAGGGCAAGACCGACGCCGAGCTGGCCGGCGTGATCGTGAAGCAGGCCGACCTGCCCGACCACCTGGTGAAGGAGGCCACGGCCGCCGAGGCCGCGGCCGGCGCCGCCGCCACCAGCGACAAGCCCGACTGCCTGCCGCTGGTCAAGGCCCAGTCGATGGCCCCCGTGGGCAAGGCGGCCGGCACCGCGCGGACCAAGGCCGTCGCCAAGCCGAAGGACGGCGCCGGCGGCACCCCGGACGACAAGATGAAGGCGATCATGGACGCGCTCGGTGCCAACGCCACCGCCGTCACCCTCTCCTCGTACGACGGCAAGGGCGCCGAGGAGGCCTTCGCCGCGCTGAAGAGCGCGGGCACGGCCTGCGCCGCCGGCTACGGCGTCACCCAGGACGGCGAGTCGGCCAAGGTCACCAAGGTCGCCCCCGGCACGCCGGTGACCGCGGGCGACGAAGCCCTCGCGTACACCGTGGAGGCCGACTCCGACGGCGTGAAGGTCTCGACGCAGCTGGTCGTCGTACGCAAGGCCAACACCGTGGCGACCTTCTCGGCGCTCAGCCTGAGCGGCACCGCCGAGCAGCCGAAGGCCGTCGTCGACGCGCAGGTCAAGAAGCTCGGCTGACCCGCAGGGCTGTTCGAAGCACGTCAACCCCGCTCCGGCGCATTCGCCGGGGCGGGGTTTTCGTCTCGTCCGGGTACGGGACGGGGCGTCAACTCGGGCGTACGCTGCGCGCTATGTGCGGAATTGTGGGTTACGTAGGAGCGCAGTCGGCGCTCGATGTGGTCATCGCCGGACTCAAGCGGCTGGAGTACCGCGGCTACGACTCGGCGGGCGTCGCCGTCGTCGCCGATGGGGAGCTCGTCTCGGCGAAGAAGGCCGGGAAGCTCGTCAACCTGGAGAAGCAGCTCGTCTCCCATCCGCTGCCGCCCGGCTCCACCGGGCTCGGCCACACCCGGTGGGCGACGCACGGCGGCCCCACCGACGCCAACGCCCACCCGCACCTGGACAACACGGGCCGGGTCGCCGTCGTCCACAACGGCATCATCGAGAACTTCGCCGCGCTGCGCGCCGAACTCGAAGACCGCGGGCACCGGCTGGACTCCGAGACCGACACCGAGGTCACCGCCCACCTCCTGGCCGAGGAGTTCGCGGCGGCCGGGGACCTCGCGGAGGCCATGCGCCGGGTGTGCCGGCGCCTGGAGGGGGCCTTCACCCTGGTCGCCGTCCACTCCGACGTGCCGGACACCGTCGTCGGCGCGCGCCGCAACTCCCCGCTCGTCGTCGGCGTCGGCGAGGGCGAGAACTTCCTCGCCTCCGACGTGGCCGCGTTCATCGCGCACACCCGCTCCGCGATCGAGCTGGGCCAGGACCAGGTCGTGGAGCTGCGCCGGGACGGCGTCACCGTCACCGGCTTCGACGGCTCGCCCGCCGACGTCCGCGCCTACCACGTCGACTGGGACGCCTCGGCCGCCGAGAAGGGCGGCTACGACTACTTCATGCTCAAGGAGATCGCCGAGCAGCCGAAGGCCGTCGCCGACACCCTCCTCGGCCGCATCGACGCGAGCGGCTCCCTCACCCTCGACGAGGTGCGCATCCCCGCCTCCGTGCTCCGCGAGGTCGACAAGGTGGTGATCGTGGCCTGCGGCACGGCCTACCACGCCGGCCTCATCGCCAAGCTGGCCATCGAGCACTGGACGCGGATCCCCTGCGAGACGGAGCTGGCGAGCGAGTTCCGCTACCGCGACCCGATCCTGGACCAGCGGACGCTCGTGGTGGCCATCTCGCAGTCCGGGGAGACCATGGACACGCTGATGGCGCTGCGGCACGCGCGCGAACAGGGCGCGAAGGTGCTCGCCATCTGCAACACCAACGGCTCGACGATCCCGCGCGAGTCGGACGCCGTGCTGTACACGCACGCCGGACCGGAGGTGGCCGTCGCCTCGACCAAGGCGTTCCTGACCCAGCTGGTGGCCTGCTACCTGGTCGCGCTCTACCTCGGCCAGGTGCGCGGCACGAAGTGGGGCGACGAGGTCGGGGCGGTCGTCCGCGAACTGTCCGACATCGCCGGGGCGGTGGACGCCGTCCTGGAGACCATGGAGCCGGTGCGGGCGCTGGCGCGGTCCCTCGCCGACAAGAACACCGTGCTGTTCCTCGGCCGGCACGTCGGCTACCCGGTGGCCCTGGAGGGCGCGCTCAAGCTGAAGGAGCTCGCGTACATGCACGCCGAGGGCTTCGCGGCGGGCGAGCTCAAGCACGGGCCGATCGCGCTGATCGAGAAGGACCTGCCGGTGGTGGTGGTCGTGCCGTCGCCGCGCGGGCGCTCCGTCCTCCACGACAAGATCGTCTCGAACATCCAGGAGATCCGGGCGCGCGGCGCGCGGACCATCGTCATCGCCGAGGAGGGCGACGACGCGGTCGTCCCCTACGCCGACCACCTGGTCCGCATCCCGGCGACGCCGACGCTGCTCCAACCGCTGGTGGCGACGGTGCCGCTCCAGGTGTTCGCGTGCGAACTGGCCACGGCGCGCGGCAACGAGGTGGACCAGCCGCGTAATCTCGCGAAGTCCGTGACCGTGGAGTAGGAGAGAGAGCGGGGGGTCGCCGTCGTGATCATCGGCGTGGGGATCGACGTGGCGGAGATCGAGCGCTTCGGCGTGTCGATGGAGCGGACGCCGGGCATGGCCCAGCGGCTGTTCACCGAGTCGGAGCTGGTGCTGCCGAGCGGCGAGCGGCGCGGGATCGCCTCGCTCGCCGCCCGGTTCGCGGCGAAGGAGGCGCTCGCCAAGGCACTCGGCGCGCCCGGCGGCATGCTGTGGACCGACGCGGAGGTGTACGTGGAGGAGACGGGGCAGCCGCGGGTGCGGGTACGGGGCACCGTCGAGGCGCGGGCGGTGCAGCTGAACGTGAAGTCCTTCCACCTCTCGCTCAGCCACGACGCGGGCGTCGCCTCGGCCGTCGTCATCGCCGAGGGCTGACGGCCGCGGCACCGCCGATCGGGCAGGCTGGGCCCATGCGTACTGCTTACAGCGTGGAGAACGTCCGGGCCGCGGAGCGGCAGGCCATGGCGCGGCTGCCGGAGGGCGCCCTGATGCAGCGTGCGGCGGCCGGGCTGGCCGCCGCCTGCGCGGGCCTGCTGCCGAAGGTGTACGGCGCCCGGGTCGTCCTGCTCGTCGGGCCCGGCGACAACGGCGGCGACGCCCTGTACGCGGGCGCCCGGCTGGCCCGGCGCGGCGCCGCGGTGACCGCGGTCCCCGCCGAGCCCGGCCGGGTGCACCCGGCCGGGCTGGCGGCCCTGCGCGCCGCGGGCGGCCGGCTGTCCGCCGCCGTGCCGGACCGCGCGGACCTCGTCGTGGACGGCCTGCTCGGCATCGGCGGGCAGGGCGGACTGCGCCCGGCCGCGGCGGCGCTGGCCGAGCGGATCCCGCCCGGCGCGCCCGTCGTCGCCGTGGACCTGCCCAGCGGGGTGGACGCGGACACCGGGGAGGTCGCCGGAGCGGCCGTACGGGCCGACACCACCGTCACGTTCGGGGCGTACAAGCCGGGCCTCCTCGTCGACCCCGGCGCAGCCCTCGCCGGGGAGGTGCGGCTGGTGGACATCGGCCTGGACCCCGCCGCGCTCGGCACCCCGGCCGCAGCCGCCCTGGAGGACGCCGACCTCGCGACCCTCCTGCCGCGGCCCGGCAAGGCGAGCGACAAGTACAGCCGCGGCGTCGTCGGCGTCGTCGCCGGATCGGCGCAGTACCCGGGCGCGGCCGTCCTGGCCGTGGAGGGCGCGCTGCGCGGCGGAGCCGGAGCCGTGCGCTACGTCGGCCCCGCGCACGAGGAGGTGCTGGCCCGCCACCCGGAGACGCTGATCGGGCGGGGCCGCGTACAGGCCTGGGTGGTCGGGCCCGGCCTCGGCGGCGACCGGGCCGAGGAGGCGGCGCGGGCGCTGGCCGAGCCGGTGCCGGTGCTGGTGGACGCGGACGGGCTGCGCGGCCTGGACCCGGCGGTGCTGCGCGCCCGCACCGCGCCGACCCTGCTGACGCCGCACGCGGGGGAGGCGGCCGCGCTGCTCGGCGTGCCGCGCGCGGAGGTGGAGTCCGGGCGGCTCGCGGCCGTTCGGGAGCTGGCGGGCCGGTTCGGGGCCGTGGTGCTGCTGAAGGGCTCGACAACGCTGGTGTGCGACGGCCGCGGGCCCGTCCGGGTGAACCCGACCGGGACGCCCTGGCTCGCCACGGCCGGCAGCGGCGACGTCCTGTCCGGCCTCGCCGGCTCCCTCCTGGCGGCCGGGCTGCCGGCCGCCGACGCGGCCTCCGCGGCGGCCTATCTGCACGGCCTGGCCGCCGGGCGCGCCGCGGCCGGCGCCCCGCTGCTCGCCCAGGAGGTGGCCGCGGCCCTGCCCGCGGCCTGGCGGGCGGTGCACGGGTCCTGACCCGCCGTCGGCCCCGGGCCGCGGCCGGGAAGCTGCCGGGCCGCGACCCCGGCCCCGCACCCCGCCGCGTCACCGGCCCGCGCACGCACGGCCGGTGCGCACCGCGGGCCCTCCGCCGCGCGGTGCGCCGGCACCGCCCCCCCCGCGACCCGGCAGCCCTCCAGGCCGCCGCCCCCTCCGCGAGTCCCGCCGCAGGTCCGGGCAGGTCGACTGTGACAGGGCCGGTACACGCCCTGCGGTCGGCCCGGGACGGCCTCTGAGAGACTGGGGGCGATGAACGAGACACCGACGCGCGTGTACGCCGAGATCGATCTGGACGCGGTACGGGACAACGTGCGCGCCCTGCGCGCACGGGCGCCCCGGTCCGCGCTCATGGCCGTGGTCAAGGCGGACGCCTACGGGCACGGTGCCGTCCCCTGTGCCCGCGCCGCGCTGGAGGCCGGCGCCGCCTGGCTCGGCACGGCCACCCCCCAGGAGGCGCTCGCCCTGCGCGCCGCCGGGATCGACGCCCCCCTGCTGTGCTGGCTGTGGACGCCGGGCGGGCCCTGGCGCGAGGCCGTCGAGGCCGGCATCGACGTGTCCGTCAGCGGGATGTGGGCCCTGCGCGAGGTGCAGGACGCCGCCCGGGCCGCGGGCCGCCCCGCCCGGATCCAGCTGAAGGCCGACACCGGGCTCGGCCGGGCCGGCTGCCAGCCCGCCGACTGGGCCGAGCTGGTCGGCGCGGCCGCGGCCGCCGAGGCCGCGGGCACCGTGCGCGTCACCGGGATCTGGTCGCACTTCGCCTGCGCCGACGAGCCGGGGCACCCCTCGATCCCGCTCCAGCTCACGGCCTTCGGGGACATGCTCGCGTATGCCGAGAAGGAGGGCCTGGAGCCCGAGGTCCGGCACATCGCCAACTCCCCGGCGACGCTCACCCTCCCCGAGAGCCACTACGACCTGGTGCGCTGCGGCCTCGCCGTCTACGGGGTGTCGCCCGCGCCCGAGCTGGGCACCTCCGCGGAGCTGGGCCTGCGTCCCGCGATGTCGCTGAAGGCCTCCGTCGCCCTGGTCAAGACGGTGCCCGCCGGACACGGCGTCAGCTACGGCCACCACTACACCACCGACGCCGAGACGGACCTGGCGCTGATCCCCGCCGGGTACGCCGACGGCGTCCCCCGGCACGCCTCCGGCCGGGGCCCCGTCGCGGTCGGAGGAAGGATTCGCCACATCGCCGGCCGCGTCGCCATGGACCAGTTCGTCGTCGACCTCGGCCGCGACCACGGCCCCCTGCGCGTCCGTCCGGGCGACGAGGCCGTCCTCTTCGGCAGCGGCGAGCACGGCGAGCCCACCGCCGAGGACTGGGCACAGGCGGCGGACACGATCGCCTACGAGATCGTCACCCGCATCGGAGCGCGCGTGCCCCGCGTCTACCGCAACGGCTGAGTGGGGACCGCGTGAGCGAGAACTGGCGCAGGGCCGGCTGGGCCGGGGCCGTGATCGGCGTGGTGGCCGCCGGGGCGGCGGCCGGCGTGGCCGTGGAGAGGATCACCGTCGGGCGGGGCGTGCGCCGCAAGGCGCGCCTGGCGCTCGACGCCGCCGGCGACTACGGCTCCCTGCGCGGCACCCCCGGCGCCGCCTACGCGGAGGACGGCACCGAGCTGCACTACGAGGTGGAGGAGCCGGCCCCGGACGCCAAGCGGGCCCGCCCGGGGCTGCGGCCCAGCACCGAGCCCGCCCCGACCGTCGTGTTCTGCCACGGCTACTGCCTCGCCCAGGACGCCTGGCACTTCCAGCGAGCCGTCCTGCGCGGGACGGTCCGCGCCGTGTACTGGGACCAGCGCAGCCACGGCCGCAGCGCCCGCGGCTTCGCCCAGGCCGACGGCGAGCCCGTCACCATCGACTGCCTCGGCCGCGACCTGAAGGCCGTCATCGACGCCGCCGCCCCCGAGGGCCCGCTCATCCTGGTCGGGCACTCCATGGGCGGCATGACGATCATGGCGCTGGCCGACCAGTACCCCGACCTGGTCCGCGACCGCGTCGTCGGCGTCGCCCTGGTCGGAACCTCCAGCGGCCGCCTCGGCGAGGTGACGTACGGGCTGCCCGCCGTCGGGCTCGGCGCGGTCCGGCGCATCCTGCCGCCCGTCCTGAGGGTGCTCGGATCGCAGGTGGAGCTGGTGGAGCGGGGCCGCCGGGCCACCGCCGACCTCTTCGCCGGGATGGTGAAGCTGTACTCCTTCGGCGCGCCCCGCGAGGTGGACCCCGGGGTCGCGCGGTTCGCGGAGCGGCTCATCGAGCACACCCCGATCGACGTGGTCGCCGAGTTCTACCCGGCCTTCCAGGCCCACGACAAGACGGAGGCCCTCCAGCGCTTCGGGGACATCCCGGTCACCGTCATCGCCGGCGACCACGACATGATCACGCCCGCCGCGCACAGCCAGGCCATCAAGGACGCCCTCCCCGCCGCGGAGCTCGTCGTCCTGGAGAGGGCGGGGCACCTGATGATGCTGGAGTACCCGGAGACGGTGACGGCGCTGCTCCTGGAGCTGTTCGCCCGCACCGGCGCGGTGCCCGCAGCGGCTAACGTTGGCGGACATGGAAGACGTACCGCTGGAAGCCCCCCGCAGCCCGGTGCCGCAGCCGGGTCCGGGACCGCAGGGACCTGAGGCCGCCGCCCGCGCCCGCATCACCGTCGACTCGCCCGGGGCGATGCAGGCCCTCGGCCGGAGCATCGCCGGACTGCTGCGCCCCGGCGACCTCGTGCTGCTGACCGGGGAGCTCGGCGCGGGCAAGACGACGCTGACGCGCGGGCTGGGCGAGGGGCTCGGCGTGCGGGGCGCGGTGACCTCGCCGACGTTCGTGATCGCCCGGGTGCACCCGCCGCTGGGGGCCGGGCCGGCGCTGGTGCACGTGGACGCGTACCGGCTGGGCGGCGGGCTCGACGAGATGGAGGACCTGGACCTCGACGTGTCGCTGCCCGAGTCCGTGGTCGTCGTCGAGTGGGGCGACGGCAAGGTGGAGGAGCTCTCCGACGACCGGCTGCACGTGGTGATCGCGCGGGCCGTCGGCCACGAGGAGGTCCTCGACGACGTACGGGAGGTCACCGTGCACGGAGTCGGAGCCCGCTGGGCCGCGCCGGACGCGCTGGCCGGGCTGGGGGCTGCGGGCTGAGGCGCGGCCC